>JAXDMU010000096.1:0-5519 GCA_034665905.1 Aliidongia sp.
CTGACGGAAGAAGGGTTTCATGCGTCGCCCGTCCTTCCCGACAAGTTCCAGCCGACGGAAGCAGGCTTCGCCGCGGTCAAGGCTAATTTGCTGAAGGGCGGGCTGGTCGGACGGCTGGTGTCGGGCGATTTCTCGACCGCATTAATCGCGGTGCCGTTGCTCGAACATGACCCGCGCACGGCAGCGGCGCTTGATTATCTCGATTTCGCCCACAAGCTCGAATCCGACGTCAAGGTGAAGTACGAGACGCAATATCCCGACGTGAAGATCCACGTCACCGGGTTCGCGCGGGCCGTCGGCGAGATCGCCGACGGTGCCCGATATGTCGCGGTATTTTTCCTCGTGGCGCTCATCATCACGACGTTTCTGCTCTATCGCGTCAGCCATCATTGGTGGCTGACCGCAGCGCCGCTGCTATGCTCGCTCTCGGCGGTGATCTGGCAGATCGGTCTGGTCACGCTGTTCGGCTACGGCATTGACGTCTATTCGGTGCTTATTCCGTTCCTGATCATGTCGATCGGCGTCAGCCATGGTGTGCAGATGATCTTATCGACCGGTGAGCTCGCCGCGGCCGGCGAAGACTCATATCAAGCGGCGCGGCACAGCTTCCGCCGGCTGTTTCTACCCGGCGCGGTGGCGCTCATCACCGGCGTCATCACCTTCCTGACCATCACCACCATCCGGATACCGGTGATCCGCGAGTTGGCGGCAACCGCAACGATTGGCATCGGGGCACTCGCCTTCACCAATCTGATCTGGCTGCCGTTGATGGTCAGTTACGCCAAGATCAGCCCGCAGACGATCGCGAAGATGCAGGCCGCGCTGGATCGACGCGAGAAATTTTGGCATTTACTGGCGATTCTGGTGCAACCGCGCTATGCTGTGGTGCTGTCGCTCGGTGGCGCTGTGATCGCGATCGGCGCCTATATTGCGTCGCAAAATCTGGTGGTCGGCGATCTCAATCAAGGCGTTCCGGAATTGCGGCCGAACAGCCGCTTCAATCTCGACACGCTGTTCATTTCGAATCATTTCGGCAATGGCGTCGATTCGCTGATCGTCTTCGCCACCGGCCCGGCCGATTCCTGCTTGACCAAGGCGAATGTCCAGGTGATCGACGATTTTGTCGACAGCATGCGCTTCGTTTCCGGCGTCCATGGCACTCAGGCATTGCCGACCGCCATGAAGTTCGGGAATACCGTTTTCAATGAAGGTAATATCCGATGGGCGGTAATTTCGCGCGATCGGCATGTGCTCGGGCAAAGCACGGGCGGTTCGGATTCGAACCGGGCGCTGACCAACCCCGAATGCTCGGTCATGCCGATCACGCTCTATCTCGATAATCATAAGGCGACCACGCTGTCCACGGTGATCCAGGCCGTCAAGGATTACAAAACCGCCCACCCGAATCTGCCGCTCGACCTCGAACTGGCCGGCGGTAATGGCGGCCAGTTGGCGGCGATCAACGAATCGGTCGATGCGGCCCAGATCCCGATGCTGGCGCTGGTTTATCTGGCGATGGTGGTGATTTGCGGCGTGACCTTCCGCTCACCGCGGGCGGTCATCTGCATCATCGTACCGCTGGCACTCGTCTCGCTGATCGCCAACGGGGCGATGGCATTGCTCGGGATCGGCCTCAAGGTCTCGACTTTGCCCGTGGCGGCACTCGGCGTCGGCATCGGCGTCGATTACGGTATCTATAAATTCAGCCGGCTCAGCCATTATATGGGCGCCGGCATGACCTTGCACGACGCCTATATCCAGACGCTGCGCGAGACCGGCAGTGCCGTGATCTTCACCGGCCTCACCCTGTCAGTCGGCGTCGCAACCTGGGTATTTTCGCCTCTGCAATTTCAGGCCGATATGGGTTTGCTGCTGACGCTGATGTTCTTCATGAACATGGTGGGCGCCATCATCCTGCTGCCGGCACTGATCGGCATCATGCAAATCATCAAGCCGCAGCGGGTCGAGGACATGGCACGTTCAAGCATGCTGCATCACGTCTGAGTGATCGCCGGATATGCCGCTTCGCCCATCATTCGGGCGGGCGGCGCTTTTTTCAGCCACATTATCTACTGGATCAACTGCGATAGGCGCGTAATTTACGGCATACACGCCGTAGTATCGGTGCGTGGTTACCTTGATACCGTGCGTAACCGCCAGACGCCGCAGCGCCCGAATTATTCCCGCGACTCTCCATCGTCCCGCCATGCACGCGAGTATATGGATCATTATAGTTCGCTCAAGTAGCGTTACTACCTTCGTGTCTCTACGGTAGGCAGCCTTGCCCGAAACCGATAGCATCAGGCCGGTTACGGCGATCGATCTGGCCAGGGCCGCAACCGGCACCGGCGATGCCGCATCCTGTGCGATGGAGTCCGATCGGCTTTATCGGCAGGGTCTGGCCCTTTCCACTGTGGGTGACGATGAGCCGGCCGCCGCCCTGTTGGAGCACGCTTTGGTGCTGGCACCGCAACGCAGCGATATTGCCTACAATCTCGGCATCATTCACCGCGATCTCGGCCGTCGCGACCGGGCGATGGAATTATGGCAGCAGGTTCTGGCGCTCGATTCCGGTCACGGCGATGCCTGGCTTAGCCTCGCGACGGCGATCGAGGATGAGGGTGATGCGCCCGCCGCTCTTGCGCTCTATCGACAGGCGATCGAGCGTGTACCCGGCGACCGCGCCCTGCTTTACAATTGCGCCGATCTCTCCCATCGCAGCGGCGATCTCGATGCGGCGGCGCGGCTTTATGAGCAGGTGACGCGGGCCGACCCGGATTTTGCCTCGGCCTGGCTCAATTGCGGCATGGTGCTGAAGCAACTTGGCCGCCTTGAAGCGGCCGAGGCATGCTACCGCCGTGCCGGGGCACTGGGCGATGCCGCAGGGCGCGCGCTGGCCGAATTCAATCTTGCCAATCTGCTGTTGCAGCAACGTCGCTGGACCGAGGGTTTTGCCGCCTACGAGTCGCGGCTGGCACTACCCGAAGCGCCCCGGCCGGATTTCGGTCTGCCGCGCTGGACCAGGGCGACGCCGCCCGGTGCGCTGCTGCTGTGGAACGATCAAGGCTACGGCGATACGATTCAGTTCCTGCGCTATGCCCCGCTGCTGGCGGCGCGCGGCCAACGCGTGCTGCTTTATCTGCGCGATCCGCTGAAACGGCTGGCCATAACGGTACCGGGGGTGGAGGCGGCGTTTGGCCTGACCGAAGACCCGCCGGCGGCCGCCGCCGAACTGCCAATATGCAGCTTGGCGGCGGCGCTCGATCTGACTGAGCCCGGCCTCTGGCCCGGCCCGTATCTGACCGCCCCGCCCGCCCCGGATCTGCCCATGGATGCGGGCAAACGCTATCGGATCGCCCTCGTCTGGGCCGGAAATCCCGCCCATATCAACGACCACCATCGCAGCCTCGGGCTGGCCGATCTGGCGCCGCTGTTCGCCGGTCGCGGGGATATCGAATGGTGCAGCCTCCAGACCGGCCCGCGGGCCGGCGATCTGGCCGGGGCCGATCCGGTCTGGCCGATCCGGGATCTCGCGCCGCGCCTCCATGACTTCGCCGAGACCGCGGCCCTGCTCGGCCGATGCGATCTGCTGATCGCGGTCGATACCGCGATCGTCCATCTGGCCGGCGCACTCGGGATCAAGGCCTGGGTATTGCTGCCGGCGATCGAAACCGATTGGCGCTGGGGTACCGAAGGCGATGCCAGCGTCTGGTATCCGAGTCTACGCCTGTTCCGTCAACCGCGTGCCGGTAACTGGGCGCCGGTCATGACTGTAATCCGCACGGCCCTTGCCGAGGAGTTTCCGTATGGGATTTGATTATGACGCCGTCCAGGCTGAAATCGCCGCATTGCGCGAGAAGCAGCTTTTTTTCATCGGCGGTGCTCCCAAATCAGGCACTACTTGGCTACAGCTTCTGCTCGACCAGCATCCGGCCATCAGTTGCAGCGGCGAAGGGCATTTCACGACGGCGCTCATGCCGCGCCTGGTCGGTGCGGCCGACAGCTACAACCAATATATCGCCTGGAAAAGCGAGACGGTCTTCAGCGAGTTGCCGAGCTACCCTCAGCTCAGCGAAACCCATATCGCCTATCTCATCGCCTCGGCGATGGCATTGCAACTCGCGTCCCATGCGAGCAATCCGGCAACCCGCTTGATCGGCGAAAAGACGCCGGACAATGTCCGTTTTTTCCCGGTGCTGAAGAACGCCTTTCCCGGTGCCAAATTCATCCATATCATCCGTGACGGTCGCGATTGCGCGGTATCCGGCTGGTTCCACAATCTGCGGACCACGCCCGATTGGACGCGCGAGACCTTTGGGTCGATCGATGTCTATCTCACCAACTTTGCCCAGGAATGGGCCGCCGATATCAGTGCGGGCACCCGCTTCGGTGCCGCCCTGCCGGACAGCTATCTGGTGATTCGCTACGAAGATCTGGTCGCCGAGCCGACCGCCGTGCTGGGCGAGGTATTGACATTTCTGGGGGCATTGGCCGAGCCGGACGTCATCGCCGCCTGCATCGGTGCCGGCTCGTTCGAAAGGCTGAGCGGTGGCCGCGCGCGCGGCGAGGAAAATCGAAGCTCGTTTTTCCGTAAAGGCGTGTCCGGCGATTGGCACCGGCACTTTACGGCGGAGACCGCTCGACGGTTCGAAGAGAAGGCCGGGATCTGGCTGACGCGATACGGTTATGGTGACGTGACCGGCCGGCCCATGGTATCTGAGCCGATGGCGATGGCGAAAGCGGGGTGATCGGACGCGCCGGGATGCACCTGGACCGCGCCATGGAGGTCGGCCCATCATGCTGGATTACGCGGCGCTGCACTCGGAAATTTCGGCACTGCGCGCAAAGCAGCTCTTTTTCATCGGCGGTGCCGCCAAATCGGGCACGACTTGGCTTCAAATGCTGCTCGACCATCATCCGGCGATTAGCTGCAACGGTGAAGGCCATTTCCCGACCTATCTGATCCCGCGGATGATCGGCGCCGTCGATGAGTATAACCAGGATATTGCCTGGAAAAACCGGACGATCTTCGGCGAACTCCCCGGATATCCCCGGCTCGGCGAGGATCATATCGGTTATTTATGGGCTTCGGCGCTGGCCTTTCAGTTGTCCGCACAGGCGCAAGATCCATCGATCCGGTCGATCGGCGAAAAAACCCCCGACAATGTCCGCTTCTTTGCGCTGCTGGAAAGCGCGTTTCCGGCCGCCAAATTCATCCATATCGTCCGTGACGGCCGCGATTGCGCAGTGTCCGGCTGGTTCCACAATCTGCGCGTGACGCCGGACTGGACGCGTGAAACCTTCGCTTCGATGGACGCGTATGTTGAAGCGCTGGCCGAGGAATGGGCGGGCAATGTCGGCGCCGGCAGTCGCTTCGGCGAGACGAGGTCCCACAGCTATCTGGCGATCCGCTACGAGGATCTGGCCGCCGATCCAGCCCGCGAACTGGCACGGGTACTGGCATTTCTCGGTGCGGAAGCCCGCCCGGAGATCGTGGACGCATGCCTGAACGCGGCTTC
>JAXDMU010000097.1:0-3018 GCA_034665905.1 Aliidongia sp.
CGGTCGAGTACGCCCCAGGTGAAGGCGCCATGGGAGCCGCCGCCTTGCAGGGCGAGATTGACGATCTTTCGGGCGGGTTTGGCATCGTTGGTCGATCGTGCCGGCATGGTCGAATCCTCGCGGGAAAAAGCTGCGTTGCAAGATCGTATCTGGACGGGACGGAGCGTTGCGCCATCTTTCAAGGGAAGGCAAGCGGATGCAATTTTCGTCGACATTGTTGACGGTAGTCGGTGCGCGGTTCACGGTTCGGGGGCGAGTGAGCATTTAGAGGCTATTATCGTGACAAAAGAACATGTCGATGTGCTGATCGTGGGCGCCGGCCTCTCCGGCATCGGGGCCGCGGTTCATCTTCAGACCGATTGTCCGAACCGGTCCTACATGATCCTGGAGGGGCGCGCGGCGATCGGCGGCACCTGGGATCTGTTCCGCTATCCCGGCATTCGCTCGGATTCCGACATGTACACGCTGGGCTACGCCTTCAAGCCCTGGACCGAGGCCAAGGCGATTGCCGACGGGCCGTCGATCCTGCATTACGTCTGCGAGACGGCGCAGGAGCATGGCGTCGAGCGGCATATCCGCTTCGGCCACAAGGTCGTCAGCGCCGCCTGGTCGACCGAAGACGCCGTCTGGACCGTCGAGGCGAACTGTGGGCCGGACGCGACGCCCGTGTCCGTCACCTGCAACTTCCTGTTCCTCTGCGGCGGATATTACAATTACGCGCAAGGCTACACGCCGGATTTCCCCGGCATTGAGCGCTTTGGCGGCCGGATCGTCCATCCGCAGCAATGGACCGAGGACATCGATTATACCAGCAAGCGCGTCGTGGTGATCGGCTCCGGTGCCACGGCCGTGACGCTGGTGCCGGAAATGGCGAAGAAAGCCGCCCATGTCGTGATGCTGCAACGCTCGCCGACCTATGTCGTGTCGCGCCCGGCCGAGGATGCGCTGGCCAACTGGCTGCGGCGCCATCTGCCGGCGATGCTGGCCTATCGCCTGACCCGATGGCACCATGTGCTGTTCGGCATGTATTTCTATCGCCTCGCCCGGCGCCGGCCCGCGGCGGTCAAACAGCGGATCATCCAGATGGTGCGCGATCAGCTCGGCTCGGCGTGCGATGTCGAGACGCATTTCACGCCCAGCTACAATCCCTGGGACCAGCGCCTGTGTCTGGTGCCCGATTCCGATCTGTTCGAGGCGATCAGGGCCGGTACCGCATCGGTCGTCACCGACAAGATCGCCAGCTTCACCGAAACCGGCCTCCTGCTCGAATCCGGTCAGGAACTCGCGGCCGATCTGGTCGTGACCGCGACCGGGCTGAATTTGCAGGTGCTGAACGGCCTTTCGCTTAGCGTGGACGGAAAGCCGGTCGAGGCGGCCAAGACCCTGACCTACAAGGGCATGATGTATTCGGACGTGCCGAACCTCGCTTCGGCCTTCGGCTACACCAACGCGTCCTGGACGCTGAAATGCGATCTGACCTGCGACTATGTTTGCCGGCTGCTCAATCACATGACCGCCAAAGGTTTGCGCCAATGCACGCCGCGCAACAATGATCCGTCGGTCGCCGAGACGCCTTGGCTCAGCTTCTCGTCCGGCTATGTCCAACGTTCGATCGCCAAATTCCCCAAGCAAGGCTCCAAGGCGCCGTGGAAGCTGCACCAGAATTATGCGCTCGATCTGCTGAATCTGCGATTTGCCGCGGTCGAAGACGGCGCGATGCAATTCTCCAACCCGGCACCGGCGGCGGAAAGGCGCGGGGCCGCATGAGCAGGGGGACGCAATGATGTATTGTGACCCTGGAACTCCGTTCCTGCGACAGCCGCCGGATGACCGATCATGACGCGCTGTACCATCGGCTCTTCTCGCGCCCTTTGATGGTCGAGCATCTGGTGCGCGCCTTCGTGCCCGAGGCAATGGCCGCCGGCCTGCAATTCGACCAGATGGAGCGGGTCAATGCCAAGGCCCATGCCGAAGCGCTTGATGGCGAGACCACATCGCCGCGAGGGCGATGTGGTCTGGCGCCTGCCGATTGAGGGCGGCCTCGACCTTTACCTGTATCTCCTCGTCGAGTTTCAATCGCGTATCGATTGGTGGATGGCGGTACGTACGCAGGTCTATGAGGCGCTGCTGTGGCAGCAGATCATCACCGAGAAGAAGCTGAAATCCGGCGACGAGTTGCCGCCAGTTCTGCTCATATTGCGGGTCTCGGCGCCGCACTGCCGATCCCGGAGGAGTTGACGGAAATGCAAACGGCGGTGTCGAGATTAGGCGAGACGTGGAAACGGCAATATCTAGCTGAGGGCGAAGCGAGAGGCCGGGCCGAGGGTGAAGCCAGGGGCGCCATCAAAGGCGAGGCCAAGGCGTTTCTTCTTCTGGCCGAGCAGCGCTTCGGGCCGCTGGCGTTGCGCGACCGCGTCGAAAGCGCCGATGCGGCCGCGATCGAGACCTGGCTCGGGCGCGTGCTCGCGGCAACTAGCCTGGAGATGCTGTTCGGCACGGCGAATTGAGGTCGAGCCGGCTCTGGTGCTGGAAATCGCCTTCGACGCGGTGCAACGTTCGACCCGGCACAAATCGGGGCTGGCGATGCGGTTGCCGCGGATCCATCGGATCCGCTGGGACAAGCCGGCCGGCGAGGCGGACCAGATCGAGGCGCTGGCGGCGCTGGTGGTCGAGTAGGGGGGCTGGCGTCAGTCGGCCCGCACGATGCGCGGCGGCTTCCAGCTTTGCGAACCGCTGACATCCGGCCCCGGAACATAGACCCGCAGAAATAGCAAATAGCTCGCCTCGTCGGCCGTGCCCTGCGAAGTCCCGGCCGGATCGGGCGTCTGGAGCCAATAGACCCCGTCCCCCAGGTTTGCCGGCTTATCGCGTTGCAGCAGTATGGTCATGTTGCCGTTCGGCTGGCGCGACTGATATTTCGGGTCGTAACTATTGATCGTGTATTCCTCTGACCCACTGACGAGATTGAACGTTGAATCATAGAGCGTGATCGACCAGAACCCGTAAAATCCGGCGATG
>JAXDMU010000098.1:0-3966 GCA_034665905.1 Aliidongia sp.
TTATCCTTTTTATAACAACCATTGTCTTGAGCACCTACATTCAGACTTCATGGGCTCAAACATCTACACCGACTGGTGCATGTCTGACATACGGAGAGGGGTCGAACAATGCAGCAATCGCCTTCAACGAAGTTGCCTTGCAGAATCATTGCAGTTATCCTGTAGCAGGTTATATTTGTTACTCTATCGACTCGGTTGAAAAAGAATGCACCCTTGCGGCAGCTATAGCAAATGGACTGGAAGCCGCAATCATTCCGCAGATACCCCTCGGTGATGGGACCGCACCAACGGCACTTTATGGGTTCGAATGCCCATTTGGTACAAACACCATTCCGAACGGCGGTGGTACAGCCTTTCCAAACTCCGCGCCACCTGCGTGCATCACAGTAACTAATTCGACTATAGCTGCTGCTGTGCTACCAAACGCATTCGCGTCCGAAATTGATAAAGGTACGACTGTTTTTGCGACGATGCAAAACACCAAGGCGGGACAAAATTGTCGAGTGGCATTACAACAGCCGGTACCTTCTAGCTTTGAATTTTCCTTTCAACAAACAAATCCAAGCACCAACACCCCAATCGGCAACCCGAATACCCCTGTGTCTATAATGATGGGTGGATCGGCGACCTTTGTTCTCGATTTCGCATCACTCATACCGTTCGTTCAGCAAGGAGTACCCCTAGTTTTTAGCTGCGATGGCAGTATTCCGGTACCAAGTATCGTCGGACTAAGTAGCGTCGATGTCAACTTTACTAGTGTCCCGACAGCTAACATAGTTGCTTTGGGGGAAACCGAGTCAAATAATGGAATCCTGACGGTTCCCGTTGGCGGGGTTGGGCGCATTCGCGGTCGCTTCCGATAACGCGGGAAACACGGGGGCCATTGTCGTCGTCACTGCCGACACTGGCAGCGCGTCTCTTCCGGTCACGATAACGCTCTGCCAAACAAATCCGAGTACGGCCGCTTGCCTCGCGACACCCGCCGCGTCGGTTACCACGTCGATCGCGCAGGGTGGGACCCCAACATTTTCCGTCTTTGTAACGGCATCAAGCGGGATCACATTCGCACCGGCTAGCAATCGCGTGTTTCTTCGCTTCAAAGTCAACGGCATAGAGGTTGGCGCAACGAGCGTGGCAATTCAAACCTAAAGGAACGTCGCTGGCGACACGAGGGGCAGTCCTGGGTAAATGGCCGCCCCTTACGGCGCGTTTTGTCAGATTCTATTGCAGGCAATCCTCCGGGAGGGTTGCCTGCTGCCGAGTACACTTTTATCGGTGTTCGGCTACGATGCGCCACAAGAAGCGGGGAGGGAAACAGCCCTATCACTCACGCGCGGGCAGCCTCCCCACCATTCGCCTCGATCAACCTGACGGCCTCGGCATCGAAGCTGACGAAGACCGTTCCGCCCAATCGCCTTCCTTCGAACGCAATGATGCCGTCGGCGAAATCGCCACCGGCCTCAAGCAGGGCGAGTCCAGCTTCGACCGCGGGCCGGTCCAGTTGGATCGTCGCGGTTTGGATGAGACGGCGGATCGCGGCCACGATGTCTTGCGATTTTTTTTTATAAAATCGGGACAATACCCAGACAAACTCGCACAGCGCCGGAAGCGTCACCGCGACGCTTTCCGCGTCGCGCAACGCTTGGGCGGCGATGGCGGATTGCGTCGAATGATCGCCCATCGCGGCGCGGACCAGGAGGTTGGTATCGGCCGTGATCCTCACCGAACGCCGGCCCACCCGTCGGCGATCGCCTTGTCGAAGTCCTCCAGCGACTGCGGTTGCGTGCCCGGCTGATACAGGCACCCGATGAAACCCTCGATCGAGCCGGGTGCTCGTGCCGCTCTCACCTCGGCCCGGCCGGACGGTAACAAGTCGATGATGATTTTGTCGCCCGGCACGACGCCCAGATGCTCCAGTACCTCGCGCCGAAGGGTGACTTGACCTTTGGCGGTCACGGTGAGCGTCGCCTGCATGCTAACCTCGTAAGGCATTTTTACCTTACCACAACAAGGCGAGAGGGGAGAGCGGGGTCAACCGGCATCTCCTTGTCTCATCCCGCGACAAATCCGCCGCCCCTCAACCGCTCGACCCGCTCCAGCGCCGCCGTCACCGTTGGCCCGGTCGAGAGCACGATGGCGCCGCGGCGTGCGCCGGTTTCGGTTTCGGAACGGGCGCGAGGATAGAACAGCGGTTCCGGGTGGTCGGCGAGGAAGCGCAGCATGTCGAGGCAGAAGCGCTTGTTCGGCCCGAAATCGTCGAAGGTGTAGCCGGGATCGTCCGACACCTCGAAATCATCGATCATGATCGCCGCCTCGTGGCCGGAGGCGAGGATGATTTCGATCTCCTCGCGCAGCGGCAGATCGTCCCACCAATGGGCGTCGAGATAGACCAGCAACGGCGCCTGCAGCCGGAGCCGCGCCATCACATAGCGCAGGAAGGCGCGCGAATCGCTCTGTGCCAGTTCGACCTGCGGAAAGGCGGCGAGCCTGCGGCGCGAGCCCAGAAAGCAGCGCCGGTCGATTTCGCAAGAATGGATCGGGCCGGCGAAGTGCCGTGCCATGAATTGCGTGCTGGTGCCGCGATAGGTGCCGGTCTCGATCAGGGCGGCCGGCTTCAGCCGGTCGAGGATTTCGAGGAAGGTCGAGCGCCGCTCGGCCTGGCCGTTGAACGGGCCGCCCCAGCGGAACTGGAGTTCGGGATTGAGCAGATCGAGCGCCACAGCGGCCTCGAAGCCGATCCCGGCCGCCGCCATCAGCCCGGCCGCTTCCAGTTCCAGCGCCTGCTGATAGAGATTGTCCGCCGCCGCCTGTTGGCGGGCCAGCGCTGCGGGGGCGAGGCGGGGCGCGGGGATGTCGTCGGCCATCATCATGACGCAGCACCGGCTGCCGGGGCCAGTTCCTGCTCGACCAGGGCCGCGAAGAACGAGGCGCCGAGCGGCAGCAGATCATCGTTGAAATCGTAATTCGGGTGATGCACCGAGATGCCGCCGCGCGCATCGGCCTTCTGGCCGAGCTTGATGAAGCAGCCGGGCCGGGCCAGCAGCATGAAGGCGAAATCCTCGCCGCCCATTGAGGGTGGGCGGCGGCGGATCACCTGATCCGGGCCGATCACGCGGGCCAAGGCCAGGGCGGCACGCTCGGCCTCGGCCACGTGGTTCACGACCGGCGGATAGTTGCGGGTGTAATGCAGTTCGGCGACGGCACCATGGGCCGCGGCCGTGCTGGTGGCGATTTCTCCGATCATCGCCTGGATCTCGTCCTGCACGCGGGGGTCGAGCGTCCGCACCGTGCCGCGCAATTGCGCGGTCTGGGGAATCACATTGTCGGCCTCGCCGGCATGGAACTGGGTCAGGCTCAGCACCGCGCTGTCGAGCGGATCGACCCGGCGGCTGGCGATCGATTGCAGCGCCAGCACGATATGGGCGCCGACCACGACCGGATCGACCGCGAGATGCGGCCGGGCGGCATGGCCGCCCTTGCCGGTCAGGTCGATATGGAAACGGTCGGACGCGGCCTGGATCGGCCCGGCGACGACCGAACCCTGGCCGAGCGGCAGCGATGGGTCGTTGTGTACCCCGTAGACGGCATCGACCGGATGGCGGTCGAACAGCCCCTGATCGATCATCACCTTGGCACCACCGCCGCCCTCCTCGGCCGGCTGAAAGATGAAGCGCACAATGCCGTCGAATTCGCGCGTCTCGGCCAGATAGCGCGCGGCACCGAGCAACATCGTCGTGTGGCCGTCATGGCCGCAGCCATGCATCCGGCCGGGAATCGTTGAGGCATGGGGGAAGCGGTTCGCCTCGGTCATCGGCAGCGCATCCATATCGGCCCTAAGTCCGATCGCGCGGTTGGCCGTGTCGGCGCGCAGCGTGCCGACGAGGCCGGTGCCGGCGAGGCCGCGCTCGACCGCGATACCCCAGCCGGCGAGCTTCTCGGCGACGATCGCGGAGGTCCGGTGTTCCT
>JAXDMU010000099.1:0-4611 GCA_034665905.1 Aliidongia sp.
ATCGGACGGCCGATGACCAGATGCGTGGCGCCGGCCGCCATCGCATCCGGCGGTGTCATGACCAGCTTTTGATCGCCGGTCGCGGTGCCGCCGGGGCGGATGCCGGGGACGATCAGGATAAAATCCGGTCCGCATGCGGCCCGCAGGGCCGCAACTTCATGGGCCGAACAGACCACGCCGTCGAGGCCGCATTCCTGGGCCAAGGCGGCGAGGCGCACAGCCTGATCGCGTGCCGGCCCGCGCTGCCCGACCGCCTCGACATCGCTATCATCGAAGCTGGTCAGCACAGTGATGCCGATGAGGCGCATGCCCTGGCCGGAGTCCGATGCGGCCCCGCGCGCGGCTTTCATCATGGCGGCACCACCCGACGCATGGATCGTCAGCAGATCGGCGCCGAGCGGTGCCACCGCCCGCACCGCGCCTGCCACTGTGTTGGGAATGTCGTGGAGTTTCAGATCAAGGAACAACCGGTGCCCCGCGGTCACGGCCCGGATACCGACCGGCCCGGTCGCACAGAAATATTCCAGGCCGAGCTTGATCCCGCCGACATGGGGTGCGGTCGCCGCGATCAGGGCCGCGGCACGGCCGGTGTCGGTCGTATCGATCGCGACGAAGACGGGGTTGATCATGCGGTTTCTCCTGCGGCCCAAAGGGTGATGTCGCCGGCTTCGCCGCTGTCGATCGCGCCGGCCACGGCACTGCCCAGAAGCGGGCCGAATTTGAAGCCATGGCCCGAGCACGGGCTCATGACCCAACCGGCGATGCCCAGCGGCTCGACGATGAAGCGTTCGTTCGGCTCGACAGTATAGAAGCAGGTCTTGAGTCGGGTGATCTGGTATCGATCGCCCTGGCGCAACCGGGACCGGCACGAATCGAGCAGGGACTCCGCCTCGTCCGCGCGCGCCTCGCGGTCCAGATCCGGATCGCCGCCCAGGACGAAGCGATGATCGCCGAATTTGAGCCCGGTCCCGGCGACCGGCGGCACCGCGTAAAAGCCCGATTCGGCATCGATATCGAGCAGCATCGGCATATCGCGCCATGCCGCCGCGAACGAAACCGGCGGCTCGACATAAGCCAGGATCTGGCGCGATGGCGTCACGCGGCGCCGTAGGCTGGGGACCAGCCGGGCGATCCAGGGGCCGGCCGCGACCAACACGGCATCGGCGCCGACCACCCCGCCGTCGCTCAGCGTCACCCAGCCCCGATCGGGATCGATGCTCCGCACCGGTGTGTTCAGGCGCAACTCGACGCCGAGTCCGGCCAGACGCCGGGCCAGCGCCTCCAGAATGCGCCCGGCCAGCAGCACCCCGCCGCTCGGCAGGTAAAAGCCTTCGGCGACGCTTTCGGCGCGCAGCAGCGGGAAGCGCTGGGCCAAGGCCGCGGCATCAAGCCGCTCGATCGTGTGGCCGGCTTGCGCCAGCGCCTCGGCCGAGTCGCGGAACCATCGGGTGGTTCCGCTGGCGAGGGCCAGCGTGCCGGTCTCGCAATAAAGCGTTTCGCCCAGATCGGCCCAGAGCCGCTGCCACACGGCAAAGGCATCGCCGACCATGCGCATATAGCCGGCTTTGTCGCCATAAGGGAAACGGATCAGGCGGTGGGAATCATGCGAGGAGGCGAGCGGGTTGGGGATCGGTCCCTGCTCGAAAATCGTAACCTGATGGCCCAGCCGCTCCAGCGCCCAGGCCGTACCCAATCCCATAATGCCGGCGCCCACGATCGAAATCTTCATGATCGCAGGATTTGCCCCGAAACGGGGCCGCGGCGCAAGGCCAAGATGAAACGGCCCCCGGGCAAAGCCGGGGGCCGGGAAGGCCGGACAGTCCGGAGGGAGCGGTCTGTCCGGCCCCCGCGTCTCGAAGCCAGACCTTGTATCAGGCGGCCTTCGTGAAGGTTCCGGCCGCGACGTCCATCCGGGCCTTGACCGGGGCGAAGGCCTCGGTCGCCAGCTTGACGCCGAGTTCGCTGAGCTTGGTCGAGGTCGCGACGAGCTTCTCGAAACCGGCCTTCGCCGTCTCGACATTCAGCTGCACCGCGTCCTGGGGCGACTTCGCACGCAGCACGGCCTGACCGGCGGTGGCGGCGGATTGCATATGCTCCTGGGCGTGCGCAAAGAATTCCTTAGAGATTTCCTGCGCACCCTTGGCGAAGAGCGTGTTGGCCTGCACCAGCGCCTCGAGATTGCTCTTGTGGAAGGCGATGACGTCTTCATAGGCCGGGAAGAAGCGGGTGAAATCCTGCGTTGCGGTCATGATCGGCTCCCTTGAGACAGGTCGGCGCGGGTAAGATTGCGGTGGCCGCCGACGTATGTTGCGCTGCACTATGACCGGTATAAGCCCGCATTGCGGCCGCGTCAAGCAAAATTGTGCGCTGCAACATAAAATTCTTGTCCCTCATCCGGCCTGGGATTTGTCCCGGGCGGCCTCGACCTGACGCCGGATTTCGGCCTCGAGTTTTCGAAGCTGCCGGTCGAAATCCTCGATCCGGGCAACGGTGCTGTTGCGCCGTCCCACGGCCAGACGGTTCAGCGTCCGGCGCAGGCCGAATTCCACCACCAGCGCGGCCAGGACCAGTCCGGCGACGATCAGCAGCGCGGCCGAAATCTGGCCGTAGCGGTGATCGACCGCCAGCACGGCACCCCAGAAACCGATCGTCGCCAGCGATGCCGCACCGACGATCAGCATCCGCCGCATCGTCAGATCGGCCCGCTGCCGGGCTTGCCGGTCGTCGAGATCGGCAAAGGCATTGGCGATTTCGGCGCGCGCCATCGCCTGCCAGGTCTTGAACGACAGGCCGTGCTCGGATTTGCCCTCGCGGATGAATTGCTCAAGCTTGCGCACGAGATAGTCGGCGCGCTGTTGGGGCGAGGGGTCAGCCATTGCGCGGGTTCAAGTGCCGCGCCGGTCGAACAGCAGGATCGCAGCGGCGAGATCCTCGAGCGCCGTGCCGACCGATTTGAACAAGGTGATCTGATCGGGGTCGCGCCGTCCGGCACAGGTGCCGCGGGTCAGATCGAACAGGTCGCCGGCAATTTCGTCTGCCGTCAAACACCCGCTGGCCAGCGGCTGCACGATATCGCCGGCCTCGATTGTCGCACCGGCGCGGGTATCGACGAAAACCCGGGCACGGGCGATGCACTCATCGTCGGCCTCGCGCATGTCCGGCGTAAAGCCACCGACCAGGTCGAGATGGACGCCCGGCGACAGCCATTCGCCCCGGATCAGCGGCGTGCGGGCCAGTGTGGCGCAGGTGACGATATCGGCGCTGCGCACCGCACTGGCGAGATCGGTCGCCGCCGTCACAGGCAGGCCGGGCCGGTCAAGGCGGTTGGCCAGGGCCGTCGCCTTCGCCGGGTCGCGGCCCCAGATCCGTGCGGTACGGATCGGCCGGATCGCGGTGTGGGCTTCAAGCAGATGCGGCGCCAGCGCACCGGTCCCGACCACCAGCAGCCGCGCGGCATCGGGGCGCGCCAGATAGCTGGCGGCCAGGGCGGAGGCGGCGGCCGTGCGCCGGAGCGTCAGCGCCTGACCATCGATCATCGCCAGCGGCGCGCCGGTCTGCCCGTCGAGCAGCAGATAGGTCCCCATCACCGCGGGCAGACCCCGTTCGCCGTTGGACGGAAAGACCGTGGCGAGCTTAACGCCGATCCGCCGGCCAACCTGCCAGGCCGGCATCAGCAGCAGCGTGCCATCCGACCGGTCGCCGCCGGCCGGAATCGCGTGGTGATGGCGTGGCGGGACCGCGCAGCCGCTGCGCAACATCTGGCGCAGCGCCTCGATCAGCGATGTCCAGTCGAGTGCCGCATGGACCTCAGCCGACCCGATCAGCCGCATCATGTCGGGAAGAGACGGTCGGCCGCGCAAGGTCTCGACCATCGCCGGTTGTCAGGTCGAGAGCGAGCGGCCCGGCGGCGGCTCGTTGGTGGGGATGGGCGGCGTATCCAACCGCGCCACCTGTTTCGCCAGACGCCGACGCTCGCGTCGGACGCCGAAATGGCCGATCCAGGTGGTGAGCGAGCCGAGCAGGAAACCGGTCGCCAGCGTGCCCAGCACCACGAGGTAGACCGGCAGTTCCAGCGTTGCGAACGGCCAGAGATCGAGTACGGCCGCGGTACGATTATAGGCGGCAAAGACGGCGCAGATCACCGCGGCGAGGAGGGTCAGGCCCCAATAGACGAACCGCATCGATACCCTCCGGGCGCCGCCCTCAGTCTTCGTCCCCTTCGGTGTTGAGGCGGTCGCGCAGCTGCTTGCCGGTCTTGAAGAACGGCACGAATTTCTCATCGACCGCGACGCTGTCGCCGGTGCGCGGATTGCGCCCGATGCGGGCGTCGCGCCGCTTCACGGAAAAGGCGCCGAAGCCGCGCAATTCCACGCGGTCGCCCCGCGACAGGGCCGAGGCGATCTGGTCGAAGATCGTGGTCACGATCCGTTCGACGTCGCGCTGATAGAGATGCGGATTGCTCTCGGCAAGTCGCAGGATAAGCTCAGACTTGGTCATGGCGATCCGGCCTTCCCATGGCGGCGATTTTTCCAGGTTCCCTTAGCCTGCCAAAGCGAGGCCGCGCGGTCAAGATAAGCCCTAGACCGAAAACGGCTTTCACCGAAAATAATC
>JAXDMU010000100.1:0-13269 GCA_034665905.1 Aliidongia sp.
AGCGGCGAGAAGGCCGCGGGCGTCATGCGCAGCTTGTCATACGACCAGATATGCAGCGCCGGTTCGGTGAATTGATCGGCCAGCAGGCCGAAACCGGGGATATTGGCGGTCCAGCCAAAGCCGGACGGGTTGAAATCGCCGAATGTGACCTTGACCGCATCGCCGGGCTCCGCCCCGTCGATGAAGACCGGTCCGGTCACCGGATTGATCAGGCTGAAATCCAGCGACATGACATCGGCGGCCGTGCTGCCCGGCAACACCTGTCCGCCCGACGCGTCCGGGCAGTCGAATTCGATGGTCGTGCCCGGCGCCACGGTCAGGACCGGGGGAATCGAATGATCCCAGCCGAAATGATGATGATCCTTGTGAATCGTGTGATGCACTTTGGCGGACATCTGCTGCCTTCTCATGATCGGGGTCGGCCCAGGCTCGACGATGCCTCGGTCACAATCAAGCGTAAAATCGCGACGCGGTTTTTCCTCCCGCAGTCCTGATCGTTTTGCCACCGCGCACCCCATCTATCCAAGGGACTGGAATGGAGAAGCCGATGAGCGATCGACAGACAGCGGCGGTGCTTCGGCTGGGCATCAGCGGCATGCATTGCGCCTCCTGCGCCAAGCAGGTCGCCGGCGCGCTTGAGGCCGTGCCGGGCGTGCGGCGGGCGAGTGTCGATGCGGTCGGTGAAACCGCGCGGCTGGAACTGGATTTCCGGCCGCCGGCGGCGGCGCTGATCGCGGCGGTGGAACGGGCCGGCTATGGTGCCATCGTGCTGGACGATTCCCCTCACAAACCGGAATCACCGTCGCTCTGGCCGATCGTGGCCGGGATCCTGCTGACGCTGCCGCTCATCCTGCCGATGCTGCTCGAACCGTTCGGTCTGGCGCCGATGCTGCCGGTCTGGCTGGCACTGGCGCTCGCCGCCCCGGTCCAATTCGGGCTCGGCGCCCGGTTCTACCGGGCCGCCTGGTTCGGCCTCAAAGCCGGTGTCGGCAACATGGATCAACTGATCGTGCTGGGCAGTAGTGCTGCCTGGGGGTTGAGCCTGTGGAATCTCGCGACCCAGCCGACGCCTGCGCTTTATCTGGAGCCGGCGGCGGCGATCATCACCTTCGTCCTCCTGGGAAAATATCTGGAAGCGCGGGCGAAGAGCCGAACCGGCGACGCCGTCACGGCACTCGCGGCCTTGCGGCCCGAGACGGCGACCGTGCTGCGCGACGGTATGCGGCAGACGATTCCGGTCGGCCAGTTGCGGCGCGGCGATATGCTGCTGGTTCAGCCGGGTGAGCGCGTGGCGGCTGACGGGATCATCCGCGATGGCATAGCGGACTTCGACGAGGCGCTCGTTACCGGGGAAAGCCGCCCGGTCGAGCGTGGACCGGGCGAGTGCGTGGCCGGCGGTGCGCTCGATCTCGACGGTGCGATCACGATCGAGGCGACCGGGCTCGGCCCGGACTCCACGCTCGGCCGCATCATCGCCCTGGTCGAGGCGGCGCAATCGGCCAAGGCGCCGATCCAGCGTCTGGCCGATCGGGTCAGCGGCATCTTCGTGCCGGTGGTGCTGGTTGTGGCCCTGCTGACGGTCGTGGCGTGGTGGCTGGCCGGCATCGGCGTGGCCGACTCGATGTTGCGCGGCATCGCCGTGCTGGTCATCGCCTGCCCGTGCGCGCTCGGTCTGGCGACGCCGACGGCGCTGGTCGTGGCGCTGGGGCAGGCAGCACACCACGGCATCCTGATCCGCGATCCCGCCGCGCTGGAGCACGCGCGGGCGATCGATTTGGTGGTTTTCGACAAGACCGGCACCCTGACCGAGGGCAAGCCGAGCCTGGTCGAGATCGTTCCGGCCGGGACATCCGAAAGCGAGATATTGGCCTTGGCCGGCGCGGTTCAGCGTGGCAGCGAGCACCCGCTGGCCGCGGCCACCCAAGCCGCCTTGGCCGCGCGCGGCATCACCGCCCCGGCCAGCACCGGCTTTCGGGCCTCGCCGGGTATCGGGGTCAGTGCGGAAATCGCCGGCATCCCCTATGCGTTGGGCAGCGTGCGGCTGATCGACGACGCCCCGGCCACCCTGCGCGACCGCGCCGAGGTACTGGCGGCCGCGGGACGCACCGTGGCGTGGCTGTTGCGCCGGAATGCCGAACCCGCCGTTCTGGGCCTGCTCGCCTTCGCCGACCGTGTGAAGCCGACAGCCCCCGAAGCAGTGCGGCGCCTGCGCGAAATGGGCATTCGGGTGGCACTGCTAACCGGCGACACCGCCGGCAGTGCCGCCGCGGTCGCGGCATTGTGCGGGATCACCGAAAGCCGGGCACATTGCCTGCCCGGCGAAAAGGCCGAGCAGGTCGAAAGCTGGCGGCGCGAAGGCCGGCGCGTCGCCATGGTCGGCGACGGCATCAATGACGCCCCCGCCTTGGCCGCAGCCGATCTCGGCATCGCACTGGCGGCCGGCACCGATATCGCGGTCGCGGCGTCGGGCGTCACCATTTTGGGCGAGGCACCGGAGCGGGTCGCCGATCTGATTGCCCTGGCCCGGCGTAGCTGGCGGATCATGATCGAGAATCTCGCCTGGGCCTTCGGCTTCAATCTGATCGGCATTCCGCTCGCCGCTTTCGGGCTGCTGACCCCGACGCTCGCGGCGGCGGCGATGGCCGGGTCGAGCGTCGCGGTCGTGACCAACGCGCTCAGGCTGGGTCGCGCAAGCCGTGCAGCACCAGCAGCGCACAGGTGAACAGCACCACCGCGCCGGCTTGGTGTGCCGCCGCCAGCGGGATCGGCACGACCAGCAGCAGGGTCGCGATGCCGAGCGAGACTTGTACCGCCGCCGCTGCCAGCAGCAGATCGAGCGGCAACCTGACCCGCAGCGGCATCGTGCGGCGCCGCGCCGCCGCCCAGAATCCGGCGACCGCCAGCAGGCTCGCGAGCGCGAGGCAGCGATGGTCGAACTGCACAGCCGCTACCGTCTCGAACGGATTGAGCCACCAGGGCGATAGCAGGAAATACCCGTCCGGCACCAGCCTGCCATCCATCAGCGGAAACGTATTGTAGGTGAGGCCGGCCTTGAGTCCGGCCATGAAGCCACCGGCGAGCAGGGTGACGAAGATCAGCGCCAGCACCCCGCGCGCCACCGGTCGCCAGCGCAAACTGCCCGGCGGAAGCGGCACGCGCGATGCCGGCCAGCGCGCGGCGGCGAGCCAGACGACATAACCATAGATCAGCACGGCCAAACCCAGATGCGCGGTCAGGCGATACTGGCTGACGCTGGTCCTGACCGACAGTCCGCTTTTGACCATGTACCAGCCGAGCGCTCCTTGCAGTCCGATCAGGACCGGAACCGCGAAATAGCGCCAGAATTCGTCACGCCGGATCCGGCCGAACGTCAGAAAGACGATCAGCGGCACCAGCGCCACGAGACCGAGCGAGCGCGCCCACAGGCGATGGAGATATTCCCAGAAGAAGATCTGCTGGAACTCGCCCAGCGTCATGCCGAAATGCACCTGGGCATATTCGGGGATCTGCTTGTAGCGCTCGAAGGCCGCTTGCCACGCCGCCTCGCCGAGCGGCGGGAGCACGCCGTCGACCGGCTGCCATTCGGTGATCGACAGACCCGATTCGGTCAGCCGCGTGATGCCGCCGATCACCACGAGCAAAAGAATCATCGCCGCGGTGACGATCAGCCACCAGGCGACGAGCCGATCAGGTCCGGGTCGATTCCCGATTTGAGCAGGGGACAAGGCAATTTCCGAAAAACCGCATCGGGCGCCAAAGCTAGGCCAGTGGGGCCGCGTTGCAAACGATTTTCCGCGCCGGCACTGCTTGCTTCAACGTCAATGCAGTCGGAATTCCGTGTTGGCGTGGCGCAATTCGCGGGGGCCGACGATGGCGGTCGAGGCGACCCGCACCGAATGGACCTTGCCGTCGAGCCGGCGCTGCCAGAAATCGAGAAATTTATGCAGCACCGGAAACTCCGGCGCCAGATCGAGGTTCTGCCAGATATAGCTTTGCAGCAGGTTCGGGAAATCCGGCAGGCGATACAGGATTTCCGCCGTGGTGAGCCGGTAACACGCGATTTGCGTATTGATCTCATGCATGGTCGACCTCCCGCCACCTGTCATGTCGCAACCCCTGAAGCATGACGACCGATCCCTTGCCCGATGATTAATTCTGAACCATACCAACGAGATAGCAGCATGGTCGCGACAGTGCTGCCAAGCGGAGTCCGGGCGCATGAGCGACAAGGGGGAAATCGATCCGGGCGAGGCGGTACCGGGACATGGCTTCATGCTGTGGCAGATCGCCAATGGCTGGCAGCGCGCCGTGCGGGCGGCGCTCGGCCCGACCGGCCTCACCTATGTTCAGCTAATGCTGCTGGCCGGGCTGCGCCAGAAGATCGCGGGCGGTGGCAAGATCAGCCAGGCCGGCTTGGCGCAGGCGCTGGCGGCCGATGCGATGATGACCTCGCAAGTGCTGCGGACCCTCGAATCGGCCGGGCTGATCCGGCGCGACCGCGATCCGCTCGATACGCGGGCGCGCACCCTGGCGCTGACCGAAGCCGGCGCGGTGAAGCTGGCCGAAGCCTTGCCGTTGCTCGATGCGGTCGATGCCGAGTTTTTCAGTGTGCTCGGCGACCGGGAACGGCGCTTCATCAAATCGCTGCGCAAATTGTGGCGCACGCACCGCCTGGATGGCGCGCCCGACCCCGTCCCACGCAAGCGGCCGAAGGAAAAGCGGAAGCGTCGGGCTGGCAAATCGGCCCCGGCCTGACGCCGCCGAACGATCTACACGGTCATGAAGCGCGCGCGCGCGCCGCGTTCGATTGCCGCGGCAACCAGACGGTCGATATTGAGCCGGTGGCGCAGCAATTCGAGGATGCGCAGCTCTTCCTGCGTCGCCTCGCCATCGGCGGCCACGACATCGCAGGACAGCGCATAGGCGGTCTCGCGCAGCTTTTGCGGCAAGGCGTCCTTGATCGATTTCAAGCCGCGTTCCAGCCCATCGGCGTGGCCCAGCAGTTCGGCACTTTCCGCCAGTGTCACCCCCAGCCGGGCTTTGTCGTAATCCCGGAAGACCGGCAGGTAATTGACGATCTCGCCGATGATATCGATCTCGGCATCGGTCATTTCCTCATCGGCCGCCGCGACCAGAAACATGGTCTGGATCAGCGCTGCGTGATGGTCGATCATTCTGCCCCCATTTGTCGATATTGTGCCGGCCGATCGGGCCGGTCGCCGCATTATAGCGGCTGATCGGCAATGTGGGGCATTTTCGATCGTGCGACCGGGGATGGCGGTTTCCGAATTTCTCCGATCTTATCCCGTATTGGGTAGAGCGCGCCGCATCTGCGATTTTCGTCAGCGCCCAGTCCGCTGGCGCCCGCCATGGTTTTTCGTGCCTTGTCGAAATGGATATAGCGTCATGGGCAACACGCTGGTGTCGGCGGCGGAGATGCTGTCGGTTGGACGGTCGAAACCTGTCCAGAATGTATTCCCATTCGACCAGCAAATTTTGCTGTCGCTCTCTGGAGTTAATTGATTTTTCGGTGTTTTTCGCGCTCCAGCTTGGTGGAGCGGTGGTAGCGGGAGAGGGATTTGAACCCCCGACCTTGGGATTATGATTCCCCTGCTCTAACCAACTGAGCTATCCCGCCGTGAAGGAGCCGGGGTTATCGGGAAAAGGATCGGTTCTGTCAAGCCTTGCCGAACGTCGCGGGTCATGCATCGGCACCGGGCGTTCCTGCCGCGGAATAAGTTTTCCGCTGGGCCGTTCTGAGAGCACGCCATCGCTTCCGCTCATTAAGGTGCAATGATGCAAAAACTCATCGGCTGGTTGACCATCTCGGCCAGTGTCATCGGCGCCGCACTCGGTGAGATCACCGTCGGCCTTCCATTTCTCGGCGTGCTGCTGGGCTCCGCTGTCCTGTTGTCGATTCGGGACTGAGCGCCCAAATTAGAACAGGACGCCGTACCAGGGCGCGTGGGGCGCACAGCGCACGCGCCACACCTCCCAAGTGCCCGGATCGGCCGGTAAGGTCTGTTCCGTTAACTTCTCATAGCCTTCGACGCAGCCTTGCCGCGCCAGGGCATTGTTGAGATTTGGATCGCGGGTGCCGAACAGGCCCGCGGTCGATGTTGCCGGAGCCGCGCTGACCGCGAATTCCTGTTGCTGGCTCGGCGGTAGAAAGCCGCAAGCGGCGAGCGATAAGGCGCCGAACATCGCCACCATGAAATTTCCCGATCGCATGTCATCCCCCAATCAGCCCTCGTTGCCGACAAATCTAACCGGCATCAAGATCGCGGGAAAGCGTCGATTCATCGCCGGGATGAACCCATCAAGGGCTAGCGAACCTGGGCCGAGGGCGACGGTATCGGTGTCGGGTCGTCCAGACGGATCAGAAGATAATCGAGATCCTCCGCCCCCAGCGCTTCGAACTGAGTCAAGATCCGCTCGATCATCTGACGCCGATAGCGCTCGCGGTCGTAGGCGAGGCCGTCCATTTCAGTCTCCTTGGCAACCTCGACCGCGACTTTGAAGGCCGGCAGATAGCTCTGCGGCAGCTTGGTCTTGTCATAGAGCGAATTGAAGCCGAGATGGCCGGCGTCATACATCAGCAGGCGGACATTGTGGATCGCGATGCCGGCCAGCTGCGTCATGGCGGCCTCCACGAAGCTTAGATCGCCGACACAGGCCGCCCGCAGGATCAAGGACGACGTCAGCCGCTTCACCGCGTGTAGATGCTCGACCAGCGTGCCCGCTTCCTCGGCCGGGAAATGCGGCGAGCGCAAATCCACCGTCACCTGCTCGCGCATTTGCAGAACCAACTGGGTAATCACCGATTCGGGCAGATCGGTTCGGCGCGCAATATAGGCGCGCAATGTCTCCGCGGTGAACGCGACGAGACGTTCGGCGATACTGATCGGCAGATCGGGGCGCTTTTGCAGCGATGCCGTCATCCGACGGTCGGACCCGAATTTTGTCGCCGCGGTCTCCAGCAGACTGGCATCCAAGGCGGCGCCCGGATTGGCGACAAGCTTGACGGCGGCGGTCGCATTGTCGGTCTTGAGCAATTCGCCAGCGACCTCGGTCGACACCGTGGCGCGGCCGGCGACCGCAACCTGTTTGCCCGGCGCCCCGGATCGGATCACCGCCAGCAGATCCTCATCGGTCAGAACCGAGGAAAATTGCAGCACCGGAATCGAGACGGAATCGACGTCGTTGGCAAAAGCCATCGCCACATCATGCGGTAAATGCGGGCTGCCCTTGAGGGTATCGGCGATGATGTGGCGGATCGTGACGGCCGCGCCGTTCAGCATGCCGCGCAACACCTGTTCCGCGGCCTGGCGCTCGGCCGGGCTGAGCATCCCGGTGGCGACCGTTCCGCTGAGTCGCGCGGCCGCGTTTTCCGGCGCGGTCACATCTCGCAACAACGCAGCAATGTCTTGCTGGCTCAGACGCTGGTTCATCCTCGACACCTTACCCCAACACCCGTGAGACTTTTGCCGACCCACGAAATTCTTGCAGCCGCGAGTTTCTGCCGCCGGCCCATAAGTCTCATCGTACAATTAGCGTGGTCGATAGGCATTAACTTACCCTTAAATCCCCGGCGGCACTGCGAATGCCACGCTCAGACCAAATCGCCGAGGAGTGCCTCCAGTTCCGCCGCGAAATCGATCCGCCGTTGTGAGACGATTTCCAGGCGCCGATCATCGAAAACATGCAGCTGGCGGCTTCGGCGGCGGCGCCAATCCATGATCGTACTGTCGCGCGCCTGCACCAGCTCGATGATGGCGGGCTTCAGCACGCGCAGCACGGCCGCCAGCCAGCGATCCAGCGCGCCCGCCGTGGCCACCGCGAAATCGAAGCGGTCAAGCATGCGAATCACGTCTTCCGCGCGATACCAGGTCTCGCCGGTGACCCAGCGGTTGGTCGTGAACAAGGCGACCGGGCGGCCATGGGGATCGATGCTGATCGCGATCAGATGCGAAAACACGCCGCGATCACGCACCGAGCGATGTGTCCCCGGATCGGCGCGCTCGGCCAAGCGCGACTGGGGCGCAAGCCCCATCTCGGGCAGGACCAGCGGGGTCAGCCCGGCCGGCATGCCGCCCTGGCCCAGAAACAGATGGAAATGCCCGTGCTCGCCCGGTTCCCGGTCGCGCTCCGGATGCGCATGATAGAAATATTGCGCATGGGTTTCGGCATCCCACACTTCACCGGGCGGATAATGCTCGCCCGGTCGGAACGGGCCGCCCAGCACACCGAACAGCGAACCGCCGCTGCGGTGAAACTCGGTATCGATGCGAACGAGATCGAGTGCAGCACGCAGGCGCGGCGCGACGTCGCCGGGGGGCGGCGAAGCAGGCTCGGAGATCGGGCAGGCGGGCCGTACTGAAGGCGTCAATGGGGAACCCAGGCGGTAAAATGCACAAGACGAAGGATGCATTATCCCGCGCCGGGCGGTGGTGAGCCAGCACGAAATTGCGCGAACATCGCAGGGTTCCCGCGCGCAGGCTCTGGCCCGCTGGAAAAAACTCTGATATCCTCGGTAAGTCTGTGGAATACTGACAAAATGTGGCAGACACCCATTCAGCGGAACGCAACGATAAGACAATTACAAAAGGTGGGGAGCATCGACCGATGGTAACCGCAAGTGACACGATCGAACCTTTATCGGATCGGGAACATCGCAATCAACTGACCCGTGCGGTCATCGCCAGTACGATCGGCACGACGATCGAATGGTATGATTTCTTCCTCTATAGCACGGTAACGGGTCTCGTATTCGCGAAACTGTATTTCCCCGGCACGGACTCGTTCATCGCCACGCTCAATGTTTTCGCGATCTATGCCGTCGGCTTCGTTGCACGCCCGGTCGGCGCCGCGATTTTCGGCCATTATGGCGATCGGATCGGCCGAAAATCGACCCTGATCGCCACGCTGATGCTGATGGGGATCGCCACGTTCCTGGTGGCTTTCGTGCCCAGCTATGAGCGCATCGGCATTTGGGGCGCGATCATTCTGACAATCCTGCGCTTCATCCAGGGGGTGGGCGTCGGCGGCGAATGGGGTGGCTCGGTGCTGTTGTCGATGGAATGGGCCAAGACGAACAAGCATCGCGGTTTCGTTGCGTCCTGGCCGCAATTTGGCGTGCCGGCCGGTTTGTTCCTGGCCAATCTCGCCGTGATCGTCTGTAGCCGCTGGACCGGCGACGAGTTCATCGTCTGGGGATGGCGCATCCCGTTCTTCATCAGCATCGCGCTGGTAGCGGTCGGGCTCTGGATTCGTCTGGGCATCCTCGAGACGCCGACTTTCCGCCGGCTGGTCGCCGAAGACCGGATCGAAAAGGCCCCGGTGATCGAAGTCTTGCGCCTGCAACCCTGGCAGATCGTGCAATCGGCCTTCGTGCGCATGGCGGAGCAGGCACCGTTCTATATCTTCACGGCTTTCGTTTTCACCTACGCGGTCGGCACCTTGAAGCTCGAACGCGATTTCGTGCTCGAAGCGGTACTGTCGGCTTCGCTCGTCTCGATCGTCTGCATTCCGCTGTTCGGCTACGTGTCCGACCGCATCGGCCGCAAGAACATGTACCGGATTGGCGCCATATCCGTGACGCTCTACGGCTTCGCCTATTTCTATCTGCTCGACACGAAATCGCCGACGCTGATGTTCCTCGCCATTATGCTGTCGATCGTCCCGCATGCCATGATGTACGGGCCGCAGGCCGCCTTGATTGCCGAGTTGTTCACCGGTCGGCTGCGCTATACCGGCGCGTCTCTCGGCTATCAGATGGCCTCGATCATTGCCGGCGGCCCGGCGCCGTTGATCGCTGCCTGGCTGCTCAATGAATTCGGTACCGGCTATGCGATTGCCGGCTTCATCGCCGTGTGCGGCATCATCAGCCTGATCGCGCTCACCTTCATCAAGGACCATACCGGTCTCGATATCGCGATGGAATATGACGACGCCTGAGTAGCGCAAAATCGGCGGCGCGCGCTAGCGCGCCGCCGGATACTTTACGGCCCGATGATCTCGGTGCCGGCAATGCGAATGTCGAAGCCCGACAGCCCGACATAGTCGAAATGGTGGGTCGTCAGCAGCGTGATCGACGACAGGCCCAGATCGCGCAGGATCTGGGCACCAATCCCGACATCGCGCCAATGCTGGTCGCGCCGCGTCTCGCTCTCGGTCGCCGGCTGGTTTTGCGCGCCGGCCTGCTCCTTCAACGTCGGTGAATGCACACCGGCCGCTCCTTCGCGCAGATAGACCACGACGCCGATCCGTGCTTGATCGATCCGGGCCAGCGCTTTCGACATGAGGTTGGCCGGTCCCAGCGACCGCTGGCCGAAGACATCCGAAATCAGCTCCTCGCGATGAATGCGGACGGGTACGGATTTGGCGCCCTCGATATCGCCGAACACCAGCGCCAGATGCTGCACCGCATCGAATGGCGTCGAATAGGCGATCGCCATCGCTGTGCCGATTTCGGTCTCGACCTCGAATTCGGCGACGCGGGTCACCAGCTTTTCGCGGCTGCGCCGATACGTGATGAGATCGGCGATCGAGACGATCTTGAGTTTGTGTTCGCGGGCGAATTCGACGAGTGCCGCCATGCGCTTGACCGTGCCGTCATCATTCACCAGCTCGCCGATCACGCCGACCGGGGGCAACCCGGCGAGCTTGGTCAGATCGGTCGTTGCTTCGGTATGGCCGGAACGTACCAGCACGCCGCCCTCGCGCGAGATCAGGGGGAAGACATGGCCCGGCCGGACAAAATCGCCGGCTGTGACATTGCCGTTGGCCAGCGCTCTCAGCGTATTGGTGCGCTCTTCGGCCGAAATACCGGTAGTGAGGCCGTCGCGGTAATCGACCGAAACGGTAAAGGCCGTGCCGAGCGGCGCATTGTTGTCGCGCACCATCGGGTCGAGCTGCAAGGCGCGAGCGCGCTCCGCCAGCATCGGCGCACACAGGATGCCGCTGGTGTGACGGACCATAAAGGCGATCTGCTGCTGCGTCGCCTTGCAGGCCGCGACGATCAGATCGCCTTCGTTTTCCCGGTCGTCGTCATCGACGACGATGATCATCTCGCCTTGCGCGATCGCCCGGATCGCGATCTCGATCGTGTCGAGCTGCATGACAGTTTCCCTGGTTCCGCTTGATTCGACCCGGCTTTGATAGGCCAGCAGATCGGCCAGCAAGACGCGGCGATGCGTGCCGACCTTGCGGTGCGGCACTTGGCCGGTCTCCAGCAGCTTGACGAGATGGGGCCGCGAGACGCGCAGAAGATCTGCGGCCTGCTGCGTGGTCAACTCGGCATGCGCGATCGGAGCGGGGGTTGATTCCATGACCGAGGCATAGCGCATATTTTCGATTGCTGCAACAATCGAATCAAACGAAACGCGATAAAGATGGGGCTACGGCATCAGATCACGCAAACGGTACTGAAGTCCGGGATTGCATCCGAGCACGCAGCCGATCGCGAAGGCGGCCAGCGCCGCGGATTTGGGCGATGCGCCGACCGCCCCCTCGAACTGGCCGAAAACCTTGTCGGCCAGTTCGGTCAGGGCGGCGATCGGCAGCGGTTCGGCGGGGACGCGACGAGCTGTGCGATGGCGGCCCAGCGCCACGGCGGCAATCATCAGCGCGATCACGATCAGCGTCGCCCCGGTAATGGCCGCGGCGATGGGGGGCGGGAATCGTTCGGCCAAGGCGAGATTGCCGGCCATCGCCAGAAAGACGACGCCGATCAGAGCGGCCACGCCACTGGCCGCGAGCAGCGGCAATTGGATCGACGGTTTGCGCCGCGCGGCGAGGAAGCCGGACGCAAGTTCGAAGCCGATTTCGACGGCCTTCGGATTCATCGCCGCTCGACCAGCTTACCCAGCATCATCCCGGCGGCGAAGGCAATCACCAGGCTGGAAACCGGGTGTTCCATGACCTGCTTCTCCGCGGCGGCCAATGTCGCATCCTTGTAGGCGTTCGCGTCCGCGGCGGCGACGCGCATGCGCTCGGTCGCGCGGCCGCTGGTTTGCCGCAAGGTTTCGATCCCGTCCTCGACGCGATGACGGGAAATCTCGCCGATGGTTTGGCTCAGATCCTGGAAATCCGACCGAAGCTGTTTGAAATTATCCTGAAGAGTTTCCATTTCGCTGGAAATGCGGGTATCTGCCATGGTTATTCTCCTGTTGATAGCGCGTGGGACAGATGCCCCTGCGGTGGAACAACATCTCGTTTGGCGGAATGGTTCAGGCCGATCGGGCACTTCGTTCTGGACGGCGACCGACGACCGCGGCAGAACAGGGTTCGCGTGGAAGACGAGGGCATTCGCGTAACGCCTAACAGAGTAGAATGAATGAACACGCTGCGGAGTTTTTCGATTGGCGGCCGGCTCTGGCTGCTGCTGCTGGCCTATACGATCGGTCTTGGAGCGGCGTTGCTGGGGACGGGGCTGATATTGCAGCAGGGTGCGATATTCCTGTCGACGGCCGCGCTCATCATCGCCGCCGGTGCCGCCGGCACCCTGATCGTCGGCCGATTCGTCCTGCGGCCGCTCGAACCGATCACCGCCGCGGTGACGGCTTTCGGTCAGGGCGAGGTCGCCGTTCCGATCGCGGTGCCCGAGGGCGCCGGCCCTGCGGCCGCGTTGCTGCGTGCGCTGGAGATGATCCGGTTGACGCTGGTTGAAGCCCGGACCTTGCGCGATACCGTGGCCGGCGCCGAGACGGCACAGCGCGAGGCGACGCGCAGCGCGCTGCTTGAAACCTGCCAGATGGTCGAGGCCGATCTGGAAGCGACCGCGCGCACCGTCGAGGTTGGCGGCGAACGGGTCGCCGAGGGGATCGCCCAGTTGCTCCAGGCGCTCGTCACCGTTCGGGGGCAAACTGTTTCGGTCGCGGGGGCGGCCGAGCGGGCCAGCGAGACGGCGACGAGCGTGGCCGCAGCCACCGAGCAATTGACGGCGTCGGGCGCCGAGATCGCCCGTCAAGCCGACCGTTCCAGCACCGTTGCACGCAGCGCGGTCACGCGTGCCGAAGCGGCGGCAAAGGCGGTCCAGGCGATGGAGACCGCGACCATCCAGATCGGCGACATCGTCCAGCTGATCAGCAATATCGCCAGCCAGACCAACCTGCTTGCCCTGAACGCGACGATCGAAGCGGCGCGCGCCGGTGAGGCGGGCAAGGGCTTTGCCGTGGTGGCCAGCGAGGTCAAGTCGCTGTCGAATCAGACGCGCAACGCGACTGAAGATATCGCCCGCCAGATCGCCTCGGTTCAGGCGACCGTGCG
>JAXDMU010000101.1:0-7019 GCA_034665905.1 Aliidongia sp.
GAGATGGTCTTGCGCGGCTGGTCCTGGGCCGATGTCAGCCGGGCGCTGTTCAAGGCCGGCATCTGCTACGGCACCGGCCGCCCGATTCCCGACGCGTCGTTGCGTGCGAAGGCCTATCGCGCCCGCCTGCGCAATCGCGCGGCGGCGGCACTGGATCTGCCGCCCAAGGTCGAGCCGGCGACTGCGCCCGATGATCCGGTGCCGGCCTTCGCGCCGGTAGCGCTCCGGGACGGCGCGCGGCCGACCGGATTGGCGGCCGATCCCGCCGTGCCGCCTCGGTCGCCGATCATCGGACAAGGCACTGCGGATGAAGTGTTCGAACGGGTCTTCGGCCGGAAACCATCGCACCAGGAGGAGCAGCCATGACCGACCGCATGACCAAGCCGACGCCGAAGGTGGCGCCGTTCGATCCGGCGCATCTGGGGGATGACGAGCCGCAATTCGACATCAATCCGTTCACACCGCAACGGGCCGAGGCCGGTGAGCCGCCGCCCGCGACCGGCCTGGATCTGACCGGCAAGCCCAAGATCATCTTCGCGGCCGGGCGTGGCAAGACCGGCAAGACGACGCTCTTGCGCTGGATCGCCGAACTGGCGCTCTCGGACGAGCGGTCGTTCCTGATGGCCGATATCGATCCGACCAATGCCAGCTTTGCCAGCTATTTCCAGAATGTCTCGCGGCCCGGCACCGACGATCCGGTCGGGGTGGCCCGCTGGCTTCAGCAATTCATCGAATACGCCATCCGGCACCGCACCTCGGCGTTGGTCGATTTGGGCGGCGGCGACACCACTTTGCGCACAATCGCGACCGAGATGCCGGGCTTTGCCGACCAGATCGAGGCGGCCGGTGTCTCGCCCGTGGTCTTCTATCTTGCCGGCACGCAGCCGGACGATCTGGCGCCGATCGCCACCCTGGCCGATCGGGCGTTCCATCCGGCCGCCCGCGCCATCGTGCTGAACGAAAGTGCCGCCGAACTGGGGCTCACCCGGCAGCAGGCTTTTGCCCATATCGTGCGTAATCGAGTGTTCCTGCAAGAGATGACGGGCGGGACGATCTGCCTGTGGATGCCCCGGCTCCATGCCGCCTCGGCGGTCGAGCTGCGCCGGTCGTCCTTCTCGGCCGCGCGCGACGGGCTGACCGAGCCGCCGCTCGGCCTGTTCGACCGGGCGCGGGTCAAGGTGTGGCTCGACGCGATGGCGCGACAGTTCCAGGGGGTGCGTAGTTGGATGCCGTGAAAAGCGAGGTCGAGCGCGCGCAGAGCGCGCTCGCCGTCGCCATCGCCAAGGCTGGGCTGGCGGCCGATCCGCTCGGCCATGCGCTTCAGGCTTTGTCGCTGTCGATCGGGGCGCAACTAAGCCTGCATGAGGCGGCGACTGGCCGGTTCACCGAGATGTCCGGGCGGCTCGATCAGGCGGTGGCCGAGGCGGTCGAGCGCGGCGAGTCGGCGCTGAACGAGCGCCGTCAGGCGATCGTGGCGAGCCTCGTGCCGGAACTGGCCGAAGCGGTTCGGCGCAGCGTCCGGTCATGGAACCGCGTCGTGACGATCCGGGTGGCGCTGGCCGCGATCGGCCTGGCCGCGACTTGCACGATCGCCGCCGGTGCCATCGCGTTCGCCGCCGGTTGGAGAGCCGGCGAAGCGACCGGCCTGAACGACAAAGCCACGTTGGCCGGCGCGATTGCGCAAGCCGGCCCGGATACCGTGGCCACGCTGGGGCAGATCGTGCGCGACAATGACCTGCCCGGCATCGTCGCGGATTGCCGCAAGAACAGCTATATGCGCGATGAACGTCGCGCCTGCGTCATTCCGGTCTGGCTCGACCCCGCCAAGGCGCCAGCCAAGCCCGGTGCCTGACGGGCGCGTGCGATCAAGCGAAAGCGCCGGCCCCGGATGCACCGGAGCCGGCAAGCTGTCGGACTATGCCGCGAGCGCGTGCTCGATCCGAAGCCATTGTGCATAGAGCGATGCGGCCGTTTTGCCGTCCCCGCCGTCGATTGCCGCGACCTCTTCCAGTTCGAGGTCGTGCTGAAGCTCGTGAAGCTGACGGATCGCGGCCTGCCGTTCGGCCTTGGTGAGGCATGCGTCGCGCAATTCGGCGGCGAGTTCGCTGATCTGCTGATAGGCGTCCATGATGGCTCTCCTCGACTGACCGTCTCCTGGATCGAAGACATCCCCTTCGGGATCGGACGGTCGGAGCGGGTCAAGGCCGCGAAGCGCCGGCACCGCCGGGCCACGGGGGAGCCGAAATTCTCCGGCGCACACCGCTCGGTCGGAGGACGCTCGGACGCCGGGGCGCCGGTGAATTTTGGGGGGACCGTGGCGCCTTGACGCGCGTGGCGGCCCGTCTGGTACGATGTGCGGTCTGAGAGAGAGGATTTTCTCCGGAGCCCGAGGGGCGTCCCGCCAGGACGAAAAGCCCCTCGGTCGCAGCACGGCGTCAAGCCCGCCATCGGCGGGATCGGGATCGGTACCGGCTGATACTTGGTCAGTAGCCGACGGCGTACTTGCGCCGTCCGACGATGAACAATTACACATAAGGAGGGAGGAAAAGCCGCCGTCCTTTCTGGAAGTCGTTCAAGGATGCCGGATAACCGTCGCCTGAGACAGCCCGTTCCCTTGCGGGTGCTGCCAGGGAGGATGACCCGAGGTCAGCAGGCACTGGCCGGAGGAATCGATGCGGACTCCCGGAAAGTGAAGCTAATGACGTTCATTGACATCGTCATAATGGTGCTGCACGTCATCATCATTATTCTCAGCTTGATCCGCTAAGGCGGTGATCTGAGAGGGAGAGCTTCGCGGAAGGGTCACGCGAAGCTCTTTCGACTCATCAGGCAAAAGAAACCCCCGGAGGACAGGCATCCACCGGGGGCTATCAAGCTAGTGAAGCGCGTTGACGCTCATTGACCGAAAGATTATGGGCCTGTTCGGCCTGGGTTTCAAGTCCACCTTTGTCATGCGAACGTGGGTTCAGCAAATCCCGCTCATTCCGGCGTCCGCTCGCGACCAAGTCAGATCCCAGGAGCGTGGCGCGAAACCGGCTCCGCCGTCACTCGCCGCCTTCCTCCCGATCCAGATATTCCACGAGCGCTACCAGCAACAGAGCCTGATTGCTCTGCCGGCGTCGGACGCCGAGGAATTTCAGGCGCCGGTAAAGCGCCGGGGGCACTTTCAGCGTCAGGGCGATGGCTTTGGCGTCCCCGCCGGGCTCGGCGATCGGTGCGGCGGGTGCCGGCACCGCCGGGTCTTGCTTCATGCTCTCGCCGAGCATGGCCGCGGTGAGGCCGCTGATCGCTTTCTTAGGCACTGACCACCTCCGCAACGGCGTAGTTCCGCAACTGCGTATCCACGTAATCGAACAGATTGCCGATCTCTGCGGCCGCTTTACCGTGCGGATCGATCTCCTGCACCGTCCGACCATCGGTCATGGCGCCAGCATAATCGACCCGATAATGCATGATCGCGGTCGCGACCGGTCCATGCTGGGACAGGGCAAGGACGGCCTGCGTCGTCAACGTGGCGCGGGCGACCGCCTGGGTCACGACGAAGCAGAACCGCTTGCCCTGGCGCCTCGCCAGTTGGACCGTGACACCGACGCCTTTCAGATCATGCGGCGAGGGCTTGACCGGGATCACGACCAGATCGGCCACGGCGATGACCGCCTCGATGGTCTCGGGCACCAGCGGCGGAGTATCGATGAACAGCCAGCCCGGTGCTGCGCGCAAGCGCTCGACCTCGGCCGCCAGGGTGGTGAGTTCGACCGCGGCAAGCCTGGGCTCCTCGGCTTCCCGGTCCTGCCACCATGCCGCCAGCGATTGCTGGGGATCGGTATCCATCATCACGACCGGGCCGAGGCCGCGCCGCACGGTTTCGACCGCGAGATGGCCCGCCAGCGTGGTCTTTGAGGCACCGCCCTTGCGCGCCGCGAAAACGACCGTTCGCAATGCATTCTCCTTATTTACGTCAATGCGAGGGCAAGAATATGCGCCATTGCGTTGTCACGCAACTACGTAAATGCGCCAAGACGCTATTGTATCTCGGTGACGACTGGGGACGCTTTCCGCTCGGCAAAATGCTGCCGCACCTCGATCCGATCGGCCGGGCGGAAGCGCTTGATCGGGATGCCGGCCTCGCGAAGTGCCGCGTCAACCATCCAATCCCGCGCCGCCCGGTCAGGCCAGTCATGGGTCTTGTCGTCGAGTTCGACCAGCAGCGCGACACGGCCGGAGGCCAGTTCGATGATGGCAAAATCAACGCTGTAGGAAGCGACCCGCCGAAGGGCTATCTGGCGCTGCCAGGGATCGCCGCCACCGATCGCGAGCATGTCGGCCAGGCGAACCTGCGGGCAAACATAGAAGCCGGTCGGGAGCTGCGCCCGCAGGGACAGCAGGGCGCGCCGCTCCCAGGCGGTCAGCAACGGCTTGGCCCCATAGCCCGCCCGTCTCTGCCGGGACGCGGTCATGAGTCCTGGCCAACCCGCGCGGCGGACAAGGTGAGACATCCCGCCGCGCCGGATCAATGCGATGCTCACGGTAAATAGAATACAGAGCGCGAGCGGGATCATTACATTTGTCGCCATGATTGGGCGCCGCCAATTTGGTCACGGAGAATTCCACAACCGGTTCCCCGCGGTTGCGTAGAGCCCCGGTACCCGGTCAGTAGCATGATCAGACAAGCGCCGCCTTTGCTTTCGAAGGCAAGTCAGTAACTTTGGAACTCATAATGGTGCGCGAACTCGTATTCACATGACGATACAGATCATTGCATGGTGTTCGCCGCAAGCGACAACATTCGGGACACAACACGCCAAATTTGCCGCTCTTCAGTCTTCGGTCGCGCGGAATAACGTCCGAAGCGACAAAGTCTCAGTACCGTCAGGTGATTGTCTTCCGCAAAAGGGGGCGTCAGATCTTGCAGAACTCTGATTTCATCGACCACTTGCGCGCAATCCTGCGCCAGCTTGTCGCACATTATTATCGAATGAGGAAGTGCCATCTTCTCGTACCCATGATTGTGGGCGCCTGCATGCGCGATATCGGCTGGGCGACTGCTGTCTGGTTCGTTCTGGGGCCGCTGGCGATGATCGGGGCAGAGAGCGCCCGCGCCGAACCCGCACTTACGATCCCTGCGTTCGACGATATCGCCGATCGATGCGCGCCGGCCGTCGCGCCGGAAACGCTGGCGGCGGTTGCCGGCGCCGAAAGCGGGTTTTTCCGGCTGGCTGTCCACGACAACACGACCGGCGCCAGTGTCAGGTCGGACTCGGAAGCGGATGCGATCGGCACCGCCTCTCGCCTGATCGATGCCGGTCACTCGCTCGATCTCGGGCTGATGCAGATCAACATGGCCAATTTTGCCCTCCTGGGCCTGACGGTCGAGACGGCGTTCCAGCCGTGCCGATCGGTCGCCGCGGCGGCCTGGCTGCTGAGCGAGGGCTATGTTGGCGGTGCTACGCATGCCGAGCAACAGGCGGCGCTGCGTGCTGCGCTCTCCCAATATAATACCGGCGACCCGGTGCGCGGCTTTGCCAATGGCTATGTCGCCCGCATCGAACGCTCGGCCCGCCACCTGGTGCCTGCCCTCGATCCGGCGGCACCCTCCATCGCCCCGCAACACCGTCATTCCACATCCGGTGCGGCTTTGTCGAACAGCCCGTCATCCGGCTGGGACGTCTGGCCGAGCGGCAAGCCGTCGTCCCCGGCGGACGACCAAACCGCAATCCTGGCCGATGCGGGCAGCGGCGCTGCGGCACCGATCGTCACATATCCCCGTCACACGGAGGCAGAGCAACCATGAAGTTCGATTCGAGATTCCGGCTTCTCTATGGCGAGGCCAACCAGAACCGGCGCCTGCGGGGCTATCTGGGCCTCATGGCCGCGGCCGCGAATGCTGCTCCGCGCGCAGCATTGGCGCAGACGGTAACGGGCGGGGCCAGTCCCGCCGCGATGGTCAACAACATCAGCACCTTCATTCTCGGGCCGTTCGGCCAGTCGGTGGCCGTCCTCGCCATCATCTGCATCGGGCTCGCCTGGATGTTCGGCCGCGCGTCGCTCGGCCTGCTCGCCGGGGTGATCGGCGGTCTCGTCATCATGTTCGGTGCGGCCTTTCTCGGCCAGACGATCACCGGCGGCGGCACGGCGGGCTAACGCGATGGAACGGCTCGATGAAGATACCCTCTATCTGGCGGCAACGCGGCCGGCCCTGGTCGGCGGCGTGCCGCTCGCCATCGCCGGCCTGTTGATGATGGCAGCCGGGCTGATCATCGTCATCCTGCAAAACCCGCTTTATGAGATGCTGATGGGGCCGCTCTGGTTCGGTGCCAAGGCCGTGGTGTCGCGCGATTATAATGCGGTGAACGTGCTGGTCCTGTATCTGACGAGTGCCGGCCGCTCGATCGACAGCGGCGATTGGGGCGGGGCCACCCTCAGTCCCAACCCGATCCGGGTCGGCCCGCGCGGCCGGGGGATGGCGTGTTGTCTGGGGCCGGGTCTCTGCTCGGGATAAGGTCGGCCCGCGCGGCCGGGGGATGGCGTGATGCGCGGCAACACCGGCTATGCCGAGCGGTCGGCCGAGATCTACCTGCCCTATGTCGGGCATGTCGCGGACGATGTGCTGCTGCTCCAGGACGGCTCCGTCTGCGCCATCGGCCATGTCGCGGGTGTGCCGTTCGAACTGGAAGAGCTGGTAATGCGCAACAGCCGGCTGCGCACGCTCAACACCTTGTTCCGCAACATCGCCGACGACAACGTCACGATCACGGCCCATCTGGTCCGGCATGAGGACCGGGACGAATTGCCGCCGGGCCGGTTCCGCTCGGGCTTCATGGCCGATCTCGACCGGGCCTATCGCGAGCGGGTCTTGCGTGGCCGGCTGTTCCGCAACGACCATTACCTGACGATCCTCATCAGCCCGCGCAATGTGCTGGGCAAGACGGGCAGCAGGATTGCCCGGCTGGCCAGGCGCGGTGCCGAGCCCACCAGTTCGGAACGCGACCGACGGACGCTGGAAGATGTCTGGCAGATCG
>JAXDMU010000102.1:0-3163 GCA_034665905.1 Aliidongia sp.
GGGCGCTGGCGCTGTTCCGTTCGAGCGATTACGCCCGAGCCGGCGTGCCGATGCTGCCGGTGGTGGCCGGCGAGCGGGAAACCAAGCGCCAGATGCTGCTTTATACGTTCGTACTGTGGCCGTTCGCGGTCGCCCCGTATTTTCTCGGGCTGGCCGGCACGGTTTATCTCGGGGCCGCGATGCTGCTTTCGGCCGCCTTCACCGGTTTTGCGATTGTGGTCTGGCGCGACCGGACCGGGCATGAGCCCAAGCGGATGTTTGCTTTCTCGATCCTCTATCTCTTTCTGCTGTTCGCGCTGCTGATCGTCGATCGGGTGCCGGCGGCTTTGCCGGGTTGAGCCGATGACGCAAGACGGTTTGAAGCAACGCCGGTCGCGGAATCTGGCCCTGGCCGGGGTGCTGGTCGCCTTTGTGGCGCTGATCTTCGCTATCACCATCGTTCGGTTGATGCAATTGCGATGAGCCGGAACCGCAATACCCGCACCGGACTGATCCTCGCCGCCGCCGTCGCCGGCATGGTCGGGCTAAGTTTCGCTTCCGTGCCGCTCTACAAGGTGTTCTGCCGAGCGACCGGCTTCGGCGGCACGACGCAGACCGCCGAGTCGGCGCCCGGCGCGGTCAGCACAAAATGGGTCTGGGTCCGGTTCAACGCCGATGTGTCACCCGATCTGCCCTGGGCGTTCGAGCCGGAACAGCGCGAGATGCAGGTGCATCCGGGGGAACAGACGCTGGCGCTGTTCCGCGCCACCAATCGCTCGAACCGCGCGATCACCGGCAACGCCACCTACAATGTGACGCCGGACGCCGCCGGGCTCTATTTCGACAAGATCCAATGCTTCTGCTTTTCCGAGCAGACATTGCAGCCGGGCGAAACGGCCGAGCTGCCGGTCAGCTTCTTCGTCGATCCGGCGATGATGGCCGACCGCAATGCCCGCGACATTCCCGCCATCACCCTGTCCTATACGTTTTTTCCGGCGAAAGCCCAACCCGGCGCGGCACGGGTCGGGCTGCTGCCGAAAACCGGAAACCCGTCCGAGAAAGAGTCTTTCCGATGAGTGCATCTTCCGCCGGCCATCCCAAGCATCAATATCATCTGGTCGATCCGAGCCCCTGGCCGCTGCTCGGCGCCCTGTCGGCCGGAGTCATGTTTTACGGCGCGGTGCGCGGCATGCATGGCGAAGGCTGGATACTGGCCGAAGTCGGCCTCGCCTTCGTGTTGATGACCATGTTCCTGTGGTTCCGCTCCGTGGTGCGGGAAGCGACGTTTCAGGGCCATCACACCCCGATCGTGCAACTCAGCATGCGCTATGGCATGACGCTGTTCATTGCGTCGGAAGTGATGTTCTTCGTCGCGTTTTTCTGGGCCTTCTTCGCCTCCACCATCCATCATCTCCAGGCGCCGGACGGTATGTGGCCACCGGCAGGCATCATCCCATTCTCACCGTTCCATCTGCCGTTTCTCAACACGCTGATTTTGCTGCTGTCGGGGACGACCGTGACCTGGGCGCATCACTCTTTGATCGAAGGCAATCGCAAGGGACTGCTGACCGGGTTGAGCCTGACGGTGCTGCTCGGCCTGTCCTTTACCGGTTTGCAGGCGGTCGAATACAGCCACGCGCTGTTCCATTTCTCCGGCAACATCTTCGGCGCGACGTTCTTCATGGCGACCGGCTTTCACGGCTTCCACGTCATCGTCGGCACGATCTTTCTGGCGGTCTGCCTGTTCCGGGCGTGGCGCGGTGATTTCAAGGCGGACCATCATTTCGGCTTCGAAGCGGCGGCGTGGTACTGGCATTTCGTCGACGTGGTCTGGATCTTCCTCTTCATCTGCGTCTATTGGTGGGGCGGCAGCGGCGCGATGGTGGTGGAATAATCGGCTTCATGCGGCCGCTGCGTCGATCCGGGGTGATGGGATCGTGAGCTTCCTGCGGGAGCATTTTCGCTTCACCCTGTGGCCGACCTTGTTCACGATCCCGGCCGTGCTGTTCATGCTCGGTCTTGGGACGTGGCAGGTGCAGCGCCTGGCCTGGAAGACCGTGCTGATCGATATGCGCAGCGCTGCCCTGGCGGCGCCCGCCGTGCCGCTGCCCCTGACCCTGGCGGCGGCCGAACCGCTCGATTTCCGTCACGTCGAGGTCACCGGCACGTTCGACCACGCCAAAGAGCTTTATATCGGAGCCTTCGATGCACGCGGCATCGAAGGGTTCCAGATCGTCACGCCGATGACGCTCGCCGACGGGCACACGCTGCTGGTCAATCGCGGGTTCGTCCCCGGCATCCGTAAAGCCCCGGCGACCCGGCCGGACGGGCAGATCGCCGGCCCGACCCAACTTCAGGGCATCCTTCGCCTGCCCAATCCGCCCAAGGGCTGGCTCGTGCCCCAGAATCGCCCGGGCGACAACTTCTGGTTTTATGTCGATCTTCCGACGATGGCGGCGACGGAGGGACTCGACGAGGTTCTGCCCTTCTATGTCGAGGCGGGTCCGGCGCCCAATCCCGGCGGCTTTCCGATCGGTGGGCAGACGCGCATCGCCTTGCCCAACGATCATCTGCAATATGCGATCACGTGGTATTTATTCGCGCTTACCCTCACGGTCATCTACTTCATCTATCACTACCGAAAGCCTGAAGGGACCGGGAACTCGCCATGACGCCCTACGACCAGTTGGACGCTCGGTTCGCCCGGCTGGGCTCGATTCATGAGGCGATTGCCGTCCTGAAATGGGACTATGCTGCGATAATGCCAGCGGGCGGGATCGAAGCGAGGCAGAGTCAGCTCTCGACGCTGGAAGTGGTTTGCCATGAGTTGTTGACCCATCCGGCGCTGGGCGATGCGCTGCCGGCCGCCGAGGCGCAGCGCGAACTCGATCCGTGGCAGCGCGCCAATCTGGGCGAGATGCGACGGCGCTGGCTGCATGCGGCGGCGATCCCCGTCGAACTGGTCGAAGCCCGCTGCAAGGCCAACCTCGCTTGCGAAATGATCTGGCGCCTGGCGCGCCCGTCCAATGATTTTGCCCGCGTCAAGCCGGCGCTGCAACACGTGCTCGATCTGACCCGCGAGATGGCGCAGGCCAAGGCCGATCGGCTCGGCAAATCGCCTTACGACGCGCTGCTCGACGAATATGAGCCGGACGGCAGCAGTGCGGAGATCGACCGATTGTTC
>JAXDMU010000103.1:0-2598 GCA_034665905.1 Aliidongia sp.
GTTTGCCTCGTACGGTTCGATAACAGTCATCCACCAAGGCTGCGAGGGCACCCCAATCCTCCCGCCTTCGACCATTGGCACCGCCAGACCGCAAAGGGCGATGAGCTGGTGCCTTACAATTTCACGAGTGTTGCCCAACTCCTGATCGATTTTTTCGAGATGGTCGATCGTCATCTGCCCCCGGAGTTCCAGACTTCCGGATGAGGGCATTTCTTTGATTGGAGCAAGACATGGATAGGCCACATAGCGAGGCTCGTGTCGGGATTGCGAGCCCGAAGGAAATGCGAGACCGGTTGATCGCCGCCGCCAGTGGCGACGCTCCCGCGGTCACCGACGCCAAAGTATGGATGTCGCTTGAGACGCTCGCGCGACTTCTGACCCACGAAAATCGGCGTATGCTGACCATTATCGCCCACGAGCATCCGAGTTCGGTTTCAGCGCTCGCCGACCGCCTGGGCCGTGACCAAGGGAATGTTTCCCGAACAATCCGACGCTTGGTGGATGCGGGACTGGTTCATCTGGTCACCGATGGAAGAGAGAAGCGCCCCGAGCTGATCGTGAATCACCTGACGATCGATGTCGATTTGGCCGAAGATCGTCTTGCCATCGCCTGAGCGGTCGTGGCTGAGACGCGCTCGTTACTGAAACGATACCCCTACCGCCGCGGCAGCAGCCGCGTCGTATGGCCCATCTTGCGGCCGGGCGGGGCGGTGCTTTTGCCGTAGAGATGCAGCCGGGACATCGGGTCGCTGACCATTTCGTGCCAGCGGGCGACATCGGGGCCGATGATGTTCGTCATCACGGCGTCGGCATGGTGTCCGGTCGAGCCGAGCGGCAGGCCGCAGATCGCGCGGACCAGCTGTTCGAACTGGCTGGTATGGCAGGCATCGAGCGTCCAGTGCCCGGAATTATGCGGCCGGGGTGCCAGTTCATTGACCAGGATATGATCGTCGCGCGTCACGAACATCTCGACCGCCAGCACGCCGATGACGCCCAGCGTTTCGGCGATATGGCGCGCGATCGCCTCGGCCTTCAGCGCCAGTTCCGGGGCGAGGCGGGCCGGGGCGATCGTGGTGTCGAGGATGTGGTTGACGTGCCGGTTTTCGACCGGCGGGTAGTTGGCCATGGCGCCCGATTCGGTGCGGATGACGATGACCGAAATCTCGCAGCGATACTCGACGAAGCCCTCGGCGATGGCGATGTCCGCGCCCAGGGTGGCCCAGGCGCGGGCGCAATCGGTCTCGGGGCCGATCATGATCTGGCCCTTGCCGTCATAGCCCATGCGCACGGTCTTCAGTACCGCCCGGCCGCCCAGGTCGCCAACGGCGCGCGCGAGCTGGCCGGCATCGTGCACGGCGCGATAGGGGGCGGTCTCGACCTCAATTCCGCGCAGATAATCCTTTTCGGCGAGCCGGTCCTGGGCGATGCGCAACACCTCGCGGCCGGGATGGACCGGTGCATGCGGCAGGATGTGGTCGAGGGCCGCCAGCGGGATGTTTTCGGTCTCGTAGGTAACGACATCGACCTGACCGGCGAAACCGGCCAGTGCCGCCGCGTCGTCAAGCCCGGCGATCGTGACCAGGGGTGTGACCTGTGCGCCGGGGCTGTCGGCCTCGGTCGTATAGATATGGGTGCGGTAGCCCAGGCGGGCCGCCGCGATCGCGGTCATGCGGCCGAGTTGGCCGCCGCCCAGAATGCCGATAATGGCGCCGGGTGCGAGCATTCAGGCTTGCGGTTCGGTGGTTGGGATAAGCGCCACGGCGTCGGTCTGGGCCGCGCGCCAGCGGTCGAGTGACTGGGCGATCAGGGGATCGTTCAGCGCCAGAATGGCGCCCGCGAGCAAACCGGCATTGATCGCACCGGCCTTGCCGATCGCCAGCGTGCCGACCGGCACGCCGCCCGGCATCTGGGCGATCGACAGCAGACTGTCCATGCCTTTCAGCGCGTGGCTTTCGATCGGCACGCCCAGCACCGGCAGCGGCGTCAGCGCCGCGGTCATGCCGGGCAGATGAGCCGCACCGCCGGCCCCGGCGATGATCACCTTGAGCCCGCGACCGCGTGCCGCCTTGGCATAGTCGACCATCCGATCCGGTGTACGATGCGCCGAGACGATTCGCGTTTCGAATGCGATGCCCAGCGCTTCCAATGTCGCTGCGGCATGGGCCATGGTCGCCCAGTCGGACTGGCTCCCCATGATAATTCCCACTTGTGCGCTCCGTTCGCTCATCCGTGGTGCATTCCTTTTGTTTGAGCGTTAACGTTCGACACGGCATTATAAAGACCGTCCCGGATTCGGCAAGCACAGCCGAGCCGGAATCGGTTATCGTGAAGGGACCGAGGCGAACCGGGAATGCCAGAATCTTTGAAGATCGCCGGAGACAAAGCGAATGCGCGGGTGAGGATGCGAGTGCGGCGCGGCGACCGGTCGCTGGCGAACGGGATCGAGGCATTCACGCGACATGCCGGGCTGGCGGAGGCAGATGTCTCACCGCCGTTGCGCGAGGCCGTTTCCGGCTTGCTCGCCGAGATTCAGCGTCTGCGCGCCGAACTCGACAAGGCCAAGGCCCGCGGCGCGCATCTGGAGCGGCTCGCCGACGA
>JAXDMU010000104.1:0-2780 GCA_034665905.1 Aliidongia sp.
CCGGCTCTCCCGCCAATGCCTTCGTGAGGTTCCCCGGCACCAGGCCGTTGATCACGCGGACTGATTTCACCAGTTTAGTGCGAATCAGCAGATCCAGCAGCACCGGTTCTACCGGTAAGGTTTCCAAATGCATGCCCATGAGGTCGCGGGCCGAAATGTCAGGGATCAGGGTCGCATTCGGATGGGTCTTCGGATCGGCGGTGTAGACCCCGTCGACATCCTTCAGCAGGATGACGTTGCGCGCACCGAAGACCTCGCCCACCAGGTAGGAACCGGCGTCGCTACCATGTGGTGGGATTTTTCCAACCGCCGGTGGGTGCTCCCACAAATCGTAGGGCGGGATCCCGTTGAACACGGCTCCGCGTGCCGCCGCCAACATCGCCGGCAGGAGCTGCACGATAAAGGGCGCCTCCAGATAGACGAAGCCGTGGCTCGCCAGCAGGCACGATACCATGTAGGCGTTCTGCGCCGACGACTTCGCCGCGAGCGTCGCGAGGGCCCCGGTGGGAAGGCCGAGGTCCAGTCCGACCGAGAGGATATGCCTGGCCCGCACGCCGGGACCGACGCCAACGACCTGTACATGTTCGACTTGGTTCGCGACGATTTCGTCGAGCAGCGGCATTACCGCAGATTGGCCGCGATCCATGATCGACAGCCCGCCGATCTGTAGTACGTTCAACTGCGGCAGGATGTGGCGCACGGGGGCTTCGGTGCGGGCGAGCACGCCTCTGTCCACAAGGGATTCCCTCATCAGGGACGAAGCGATGTGGTGGGCGCCGTCAGCGGAGCCAATGGTCATATCGTCCTCCCCGGCGCTGCGGCGTTGTAAATGATGGTGCCCACGGGTTCTCCGTCGAGGGCGGCGGTCAGCTGGCCTGGCTTCAGGCCGTTCACGAACTGGATTTCCCGGATGTGACGGGCGTTCAGCATCATCTCGAGCACGGCCCGTTCGACGACCAGATCGTCCAGATCCTTGGCCAGCAGTTCCTGGACGCTGATCCGGGGAATAAAGGCAGCCCGCGTGTCCTTCTTTGGGTCCGCGCTGAACAAGCCGTCCTCGTCCTTCACATAGATCATCTTGCGTGCGCCATAGGCCTCGGCGATCAGGAAGCAGCCGGTATCGGTGCGCTGCGGCGGGATGCGACCGACGTCCGGATTCTGCTCCCAGAGCTTATAGGGCGGCATGCCCTGGCAGATCACCGCGCCGCGCTCCATCAAATAGTGGGTCAACATGGGGAAACCTTCCGGCTCAAGGAAGGCGATGCCGTGGCGGGCGAGCAGGTACTGTAGCATCTGCGCATTTTGCCAGGCTACGGCGGTGCCGAGTACGGTCAGCACGCCGACCGGAAGCCCCAGATCGATCGCAAGGCTGTAGATATGCCGAGCCCGCGTACCGGCTCCAGTACCGAGGATCATCTTGTGGCGGCCCAAGTTTGCCACGATCTCGTCGACCATGGGCATCAACGCCGCTCGGCCGCGATCCATAATGCTCTGTCCGCCGATCTTGACCACGTTGGCCCAAGGGAGGATCGCGAAATCTGGCGTGTCGGCCGTCGCACGCATGATTGACGCGTCGCTTAGAGAGCCGCTGACGAGGCGCTTACCCAGCTCCGTCAGCATGGAATTGGTGACTGCATTGGACATTCGGTAGGGTACCCTCGTTCAGAAGTGAAATATCTTTATTTCGAAGCGATGGGTTTCGGTTGACGCGGTGTCGAGCGACCCGATTTCGGTCTCGACCCAGCGCTGCAACCTCTGTAGCGCGACCTGCCTTACACCGGGCGGCAAGCCGGAAAACCTGGCGCCGGTGCCGTGCCGTTCGAGGAACTGGCGCGGTGTCCGCGCCGCTGTCCAACGGCCGACGATCCGCGTCTCCCGCTGTTCGGCTGCCGCGGTCAACCGATCGACGGCATCTTCATTCGCGGCTGGGCGATACGGGTGTTGGCCCATATCGGCGAGAATAGTGGCCAGACGCTGCTTCAAGCGGGCGTCGACGCCGTCCTCGGGCGCTTCGGTGCGGCCGGCGATCAATACACCTTGGGGCTTGAGAATCCGCCGTACCTCGGCAATCACGTCGTGCCAATCCCGGGTGCTGTTCAGCACCTGCACCATTAGCGCGGCGTCAAAGCGGCGATCGTCGAAGGGAAGCCGAGCGGCGTCCGCGAGTACCAGACGCGCCGATGGTGCACTGTTCCGGAATGCGGTCAGCATGGCCCCGGAGAGATCGACCCCAACATAGTCGTCCCCAGCGGCGACGAATGCCTGGCCGATGCGGCCCGCCCCGGCGCCGACATCCAGCACGGCGGGCCGTGCCAACGGCGCCACCGCCTGCATCAGCTCGGCCCGGAGCCCGGCAACCACGCTATCGGGGATGGCTCGGCACCGGTTGAACGCCGGTGCCGCCGCATCATACTGTGACCGTTCTCGCACTCGGTTGGCTTCAGTGATGTTGCATGACCATGGACGGGGAGGTTGCGAGGTTGACCTGAACCATCATGCCACGATCTTCATGTGCGAGGATGTGACAGTGCACGACATAGGAACCTGGGTAATCGACGAACCGACTGCGCAGCTTGAAGTAACCGGGGATCAGGATTGCCCCCGGGGGTGTCGGCTTGCCCTGGGCGGGTGGTGGCGGGAAGCTTGTCGCAGCCGGGATCGGAAACACGTCCCACCAGATATTTGTCTTGGAGCCTGGGTAGCGACTCGACGCTTGGGCGCACTGCTTCCAGGTAGTCTGATCATTGGGATTGATCCAGCACTGGCCGGGCTTCAGCGTC
>JAXDMU010000105.1:0-3492 GCA_034665905.1 Aliidongia sp.
CTTTCGCGAGATCTTTGCGACCAGATGATGAAGCTCTTGCAGGAAAAACTCAGCGCCGAGAGCCTGGGGGTCTGGCTGCTCGAAGGTGGCCGCTGGACCGAGGCCCGCGCCATGGCCTATATCGAGAGCCATGTCCTGCCGACAATTCCCGCTGAAACCGCGGACGATCAATCGACATAATCCCGATCCGGCAATTCCCGCCGGATCAGGCAGAACCAAGCCTTATGAGGACGCACATTATGCCCTTGATCATGCCGCCCGCCTTCGACGCCGTGCCGGCCATTATCCAGGTTGCCGCGCACAAGCGCGCGACTCAGGCGCCGGTCCCGCATCCGATCAAGCCATCGGGCACCACACCGCAACCCGCTGACAGCACCCAGCTTCCCCTGATTGTCGGCAAGTCGCCCGTCACCCTGCCGCCGCCGCCGGCCAAGCCATCGTCGTAAGCGCGCGGGCTTGAGATATGGGGCGGGCCTCCGCGCCTGCCTCGTGGGCCAAAGCCGCGACCGATCGGGCCGCAGACCATGCGATCGACGGTAACGGCACGCCATCAGACAGCGATCGCCAGTCCCCGGCGAGGCGGGCACGGAGGCCCGCCCCACTCCTCAAATTCCCATTCACTCGATTGCGCTGATGCGATTGCCCCTGGTCGCGACACTGCCGAGCCTTGCGATTGAGTCTTGCAATGTCCGGCAGGGAGAGGACACTCATGCGATCCGATGGAGGGCATGATCATGGCGATCCGAACGATCCTGGTTCCCACCTGGGCTCACGCCGATGCCGCCCCGCAGCTCGCGACCGCCCATGCGATCGCCGAGCGCCTGGGGGCTCATATTCAGGTGCTGTTCGTCCAGCTCGATCCCAAGGCGGCCCTGATGAATCTGCCGGAGCTGATCGGCGGCGGCATCGATTTTGCCCGGATCGAGCAGGAAAGCGACGTGGCGGCCGCTCTGGCGCGCGAGCAGTTCGACATCTGGTGCGCGCGGCTCGGCCTCGCGGCGCTGCCGGCCGATTATCCGCAGAGCCGCCCCTCGGCCAACTGGCTGGAGGCGATGGGCGATTTCGATCAACTGGTCGAGCAAGGCGGCCGGCTCAGCGATCTGATCGTCATCGGTAACAGCGACACCCACGAGATGCTGGGCGGCCGCGCGTTTCAGGCCGCCGTGTTCGGCACCGGCCGGCCGACCCTGATCGTGGACGCGGCCGCCCCCTCGCTGCTCGATCACGTCATGATCGCCTGGAACGGCAGCCTTGAGGCCAGCAATGCCGTCGGCCAATCGACCGATCTGCTGCGCGCGGCCGGCCGGGTTTCGATCTATTCGGAAGGCGACGGTCCCGACGCGGTGCCGGCCTTGATCGCCTATCTGCGGCGGCACGGCGTTCGGTGCGACAGCGAACTGGCCCCGGCCCAAGCCGGCTCGACCGGTGCCTCGATCCTGGCGACGGCCGACGCGAACGGCGTGACGCTGCTGGTCCGCGGCGCTTATACCCAAAGCCGGCTGCGTCAGGCGATTCTAGGCGGCACGACGCGACATCTGCTGAGCTATGCGGCAATTCCGATCATCATGGCGCATTGATCGGTAAAACGGCGCATTCACGGTCTTGCCGACCGCCAACTTTATCGCTAGCGTCCGCCGATCGCATCAGATCGGGGGGATCAATTTTGCGCCGCTTCACACTTACCGTTGCGTTGTCGTTGCTGGGAATGATTGGTGGCGCCGCGGGTGCGGCCGAGGCACCGGATTCGTATATCTGGCTCGAAGATTTCAAGAGCCCGCGCGTCGATGCCTGGGTCGCGGACGAGAACGCCAAGACGACCGGTGTGCTGGAGCATGATGCGCACTTCCCGACGCTTTATGCCCAGGCGCTCGCCATCGCCGAGGCCAAGGATCGGATACCGACGCCGCGCTTCATCGGCGGTGCGGTCTATAATTTCTGGCAGGATGCCGATCATGTGCGCGGGATCTGGCGCACGACCAGCCTCGCCGACTATCGCGCGCCGGAGCCGAACTGGGTGCCGGTGCTCGATCTGGATCAGTTCGCCAAGACCGAAAATGCCAACTGGTTCTGGAAGGGGGCCGATTGCCGGCAGCCCGACGAGCGGATCTGCCTGATCCATCTGTCCGATGGCGGCGAGGATGCCGTCACCGTCCGCGAGTTCGACCGGGCGACCAACCAGTTCGTCAGCGGCGGCTTTTCCTTGCCCAAGAGCAAGCAGGATGTCGCCTGGAGCGGTGCCGACGAGATTCTGGTCTCCCGCGACTGGGGCCACGGTACGCTGACCAAATCCGGCTATCCCTTCGTGGTGAAGGTGCTGCATCGCGGTCAGGAATTGGCTGCGGCGAAGGAGATCTATCGCGGCACGCCGAACGACATTCAGGTCACCCCGACCACGCTGCGCGATGGCGACGGACACGAGGTGAGCTTCATTCAACGCGGCGTCAGCTTTTTCGAGTCCGAGACCTATCTGATCCGTGACGGTAAGCCGCTCAAGCTGAATTTGCCGCTGAGATCGCGGATCACAGATCTGATCGCCGGCCGATTGCTGATCAAGCTCGAACAGGATTGGAAGACCGGCGGCAAGAGCTTTCCGCAAGGTGCCCTGCTGTCGCTCGATCTGAGCGCGGCGTCGGCCGATCCTCGACATTTGGTGCCGATGCTGGTGTACGCGCCGGGCCCGCGCGAATCGCTCGATCAGGTCTCGGCGACGCGCAGCCATCTGGTCGTCACGACTTACGAAGACGTCAAAGGCCGGGCCTCGATCTATACGCCGGTTGCCGGCGGCGGCTGGACCCAGCGCAAGCTCGATCTGCCGGACAATCTCTCGATTGGGATCGTCTCGACGGATTTTCACAGCGAGTCGGTATTTTTGAGCATGGCCGGCTTCCTCACGCCCTCGACCATCGCTCTGGCCGATGCGGCGACCGGCGAGACCGCCACACTCAAGGCGCTGCCCGCCAAGTTCGACGCCTCGAAGGGTGTGGTCGAGCAGCATGAGGCGGTCTCGAAGGACGGCACGCGCATCCCTTATTTCATCGTCCATCCGGCCGGCATGGCGAACGACGGCCAGAATCCGACGATTCTCTATGCCTATGGCGGGTTCCAGGTCTCGGAAACGCCGTCTTATTCGGCCAATATCGGCAAGCTGTGGCTGGAAAATGGCGGGGTCTTCGTGCTCGCCAACATCCGCGGCGGCGGCGAATTCGGTCCGGCCTGGCACGATGCCGGGCTCAAGACCAAGCGCCAGAAGATCTTCGATGATTTCGCCGCGGTGGCGGAGGATCTGATCGCGAAGAAGATCACCAGCCCGCGCCGGCTGGGCATCCAGGGTGGCTCCAATGGCGGGCTGCTGATGGGCGTACAATTCACCCAGCGCCCGGATCTCTGGAACGCGGTCGATATTCAGGTGCCGCTGCTCGACATGCTGCGCTTCGAGAAGATCGCGGCCGGTGCGTCGTGGGTCGGCGAATATGGCACGGTCGCCAAGCCGGA
>JAXDMU010000106.1:0-6109 GCA_034665905.1 Aliidongia sp.
CCCCGGCCCGATGCGCGAACTGGCCCCTGAGCCGTTGAAGACCCACCGGCTGCGGCGCGAGATCATTGCGACCCACATCACCAATGCGATGATCAACCGGATGGGGCCGGCGTTCGTGGTCGAGATGCAGGCCAAGACCGGCCGCGCCGCCGCCGATATCGCCCGCGCCTGGCGCATCGTCCGCGAGATTTTCGAGCTACCCGCGATCTGGCGTGCGATCGAGGCGCTCGACACCATCATCCCGGCCGGCGCCCAGACCCAGCTTCATCTGGAAGTCAAATCGGTGACCGAACGGGCGACGCGCTGGCTGCTGCAATCCGGCCTGATGCTGGAGATCGAACCCTGCATCGGGCAATTCGCCCCCGGCGTCGCCCGGCTCGCCGGCCAGTTGCCCGGCCTGCTGCCGCCGGCCGAGCGCCACGGCTTCGAGACGCGCAAGGCGGTCTTCCTGCGCGACAACGTGCCGGAGGCCTTGGCCCAGCGTGTCGTGGCCCTGGCCAATCTGGCGGCCGGGCTCGATATCGTGCGGATCGATGAGCGCGCCAAGGCCGATATCGTCGAAATGGGCAGACTTTATTACGACACCGGCGAGCGCTTCGGCCTCGACATCTTGCGCGACATCGCCCGCGCCATGCCGGCGACCACGCCCTGGCAAAAGCTGGCACTGGGCGCACTGATCGACGATTTTTACGGCCTCCAGCGCGACATTGTGCAGCGCGTGCTGGCCGAGTGCGACGGCCAGCCCGAAGCCAAACTCGATGCCTGGGTCGCCCAGCGGCCGGATGCAGTGACGCGGATCCAGGAAATGGTCACGGAAATCGGCCGGGCAACACCGCCGGACATCGCCATGCTAACGGTGGCGAGCCGGCAATTGCGGGCGATGATGGCGGGGTGAGGGACGGGGTTAGCGGCCGCGTGGGGCAGAGGATGTGAGCGGATTGCTGGATAGGGCCGATCAAGCAGATCGGCCCCTAAATGTCCATTTCCATAGTTGGTGGCAAAGCCCGGAAGGTAAAGCCGAGGTCCGAACGCGGTATCACGCGGTAACTAGTTCCAAGGACTCATCGGCGCGCGCTTCGGCTAAAATTGCCCTTCGGCTCGATTCTACAAGCCTCCCTCTAATTCGGCTCCGCAGACCACGGCGCGACTGACCTATCGCCCAACATACCCAGAGCACGGGGATCGCAATAACCGCGCTGCATAAAGCTAAGAAGAGGAGGAGCAATGAACGCCGAAACATCATATCGAGAAGATCTCCAATCGCATCCTCCATGCATTGATTGACTTTATCTCGTGTTTCGCTGTCCTTTATTGAAGATATGGCTATCCCGATCTTTTCAGCGCCACCGGGCTTCACCACACGCATGCCAAAAACCCAAAACCAAACTAACCGCCAGCATGTCGCTGCATGAGCGAAGCGAATCTCGGCGTTCAAAGTGTCACGGATCGTCCGATAGGACGGCGAATTGAAATCGAGCACGCCAGCACGCGCCATGTCGAAGATCACGTCGCGCCTCTTAAAAATTTGATGGCGTGCAAGATCAGCGCATAGTCGCTGCCAGGGTCCATAAAAAATTACGAGAAATAAGATAGATGATATTAATCCCGCAATTGCATCTGCTGCTATCATCATGCCCTCCTATCCCTCAGATGCGTCTTGCCTTCGGGCGTTAGCCCAGAACTCGTTCTTTTGGGATGAACCACCTTTTCAAGCTCGGCGATTCGTAAACCCATTTCTTTACTTTTTTGGTGCCTAAGCCCACGTTCTGAAACGGCCCATATACTCGCTAGCCCTGTAGCGGCAAATGATACCACTAATTTGACGTCAGCAAGGGCCTTTATTGTTGCCTCGACGATGACGGACGTGTTTTGGCCGGCTAATGCCACAACGCAAAGCCGGAGTTCACGCACAACCGACCAAAGAAAAAGACAGATCACCACATATCTAAATAACTTAAATGACTGGTTAACGACGTAGAGCGATTTTGCGACAGGCTTTGTTACCAACTCATTATCCCCCGTACGGGTTCCATATGAATCGATTCATACACGTGAAACGTCCGTCACTCAAGCGCAGCGCACTAAAAACAAGCAAATTAAGTACTTTCAAGGGATCGCCTGCGAGGGTCTACGCCATCATTTCGTTGCGAAGTATCTAATCGGATTATGATAGGAACTTACCTATCCGTCAAGGGTTTTGTTCGTTTGCGCCGCCAGAGCAATGAGTTGCGTGTAGCCTTTTGCCGCGCCGTGACACCATCACCACCATCTATCCCGGTCGCGGTTGGCTCTACCAAATCCCTTACCGCCCAGTAAACACCGGCTTCCGCTTCTCCAGGAAATGCGCCACCCCCTCGCGGAAATCGGCGCTTTGGAAGCTTTCGCGCATTTCCATCTCGGCGAGCGCGATCGCTTCGCCCGGCGTCTGGAACGGTGCTTCCCACGCCTGCCGCTTCATCACCGCCATCGAGCGCGGCGAGACCGATTGGGCGAGGTCGAGAGCATAGGCGCGGGCCGCGGCCAGGAGTTCGGTGGCCGGGAAGATCTGGTTGACCAGTCCGAGCCGGAACGCCTCGTCCGCGCCGACCTTCCGGGCCGAGAGCAGCAGATCGAGTGACGCCGCATGGCCGACCAGCCGCGGCAAGATCCAGGCGATGCCGTATTCGGCGATCAGGCCACGCTTGGAAAACGCCGTGGTGAAGAGCGCTTCGGAGCCGGCGAAGCGGATGTCGCAGAACAGGGCCGCGACCATGCCGATGCCGGCACACGGCCCGTTGACCGCGGCGATCACCGGCTTCGGCACGGCAGCGAAATACGAGACGCGGCCGCGGTAGTCCGGCCGGGCATCGAGGAAATCCGGTTCCTTCTGCGGCGACTGGCCGCCGACCGCAGCACCGGTGCCGATCTCGCCCAAACCGCCCATATCGGCCCCGGCGCAGAAGCCGCGGCCGGCGCCGGTCAGGATGATGACGCGCACGCCATCATCGGCCGCCGCGTCCTTGATCGCGGTGCGCAGTTCCAGATCCATCGTCTGGGTCCAGGCATTGAGCCGATCCGGCCGGTTCAATGTGATGGTGGCGATGCGCTCGCTGACCTCGTAGCGGATTTCCTGATAGCTCATCGGCGTCTCTCCTGCTTTGCGGTTCAGCCTGCGGCGATCGACCAGGCGATCTCGGCCATGGCGGCATAGGCGGCACCGCGTTCGATCGCCTGCGCATCCGCGGCGTTGCCGTCGAGCCCGCGGCGATAGACGCCGGCCAGGATCGCGGCGATCCGGAACAGCGCGAACACCATGTAGAAATTCCAGTGCGGCACGGCCGCGCGGCCGGTGCGGCGGCAATAGGCCGCCAGATAGTCCGCTTCGCCGGGAATCCCGAGCGGCGCCAGATCGACCCCGGCAAAGCCGCGACCTGTAATCGACGGCAGATGATAGCTCATGCAATTATAGGCGAGATCGGCCAGCGGATGGCCGATTGTCGCCAATTCCCAATCGAGCACTGCCACGATGCGCGGCTCGGTCGGATGGACGATCAGATTGCCCAGCCGGAAATCGCCATGGACGATCGCCGCCTCGTCATCGCCCGGATCGTTCATTGACAGCCAGGCCATCACCCGGTTCATCGCCGGGCAATCGGGCACGCCGGACGCCAAATATTGCCTGGACCAGCGCGCGACCTGGCGGGCGACGTAGCGATCGGGCTTACCGAAGCCGTCCAGCCCCACGGCCCGCCAATCGACCCGGTGCAGCCGCGCCAAGACCTCGTTCATCGAGTCATAGATTTGCGCGCGCTCTTCGGGCACGCAGCCGGGCAGCATGGCGTCGGCGAAGATCCGGCCCGGCACATGATCCATGACATAGAATATCTGGCCGATGATCCTGTCGTCGAGGCAGAGCAGGCGTGTCTGCGGCACCGGCACCCCGGAGTCGGCCAGCACCGACATCACAACATATTCGCGATCGACCGCATGGGCCGAGGCGAGCAGCACGCCCGGCGGCTTCTTGCGCAGCACGAAAGCTTGGGTGCGGGTTTGCAGATGAAAGGTCGGGTTGGATTGGCCGCCCTGAAACTGGCGGATCACGGCATCGCCCTCATAGCCCGGCAAAACCGTGCGCAGATAGGCATCGAGCGCCGCCTCGTCGAAGCTGTGATTCGGCAATACCGGCACCAGCACGGCCTCACCCGTCATTGCTTGTCTCCTACAGCGTTTCTCCCGGTCGTGAGTGTTGGCGGATTTACCCGTGCCGGTCAACTGGCTCGCGGCCGGTGAAACCGGCCGACCAGCTCGATGTGATGGGACCAGAGGAATTGGTCGATCGGCTGCACGAGTTCCAGAACATAACCACCCGCGACCAGGATCGCTGCGTCACGGGCAAAGCTCGCCGGATTGCAGGATACTCCGACGATGACCGGCACGGCGGAATGGGCCAGTTGCTCGGCCTGCGCCTTGGCGCCGGCCCGTGGCGGATCGAACACCACGGCATCATAGGCGGCAAGCTCGTCCGGCAGCAGCGGCCGTGCATCGAGATCGCGGCGTTCGGCCGTGACCTGAACCAGTTGGGCGCGCCGGGACGCTGCGGCAAGTGCGCCCAGCGCTTCGACATCGCTTTCGACCGCGTGGACGCTGCCGCGGCCGGCCAGCGCCAGGGTGAAGGTGCCGGTGCCGGCGAAGAGGTCGGCGATGCGCCGCATGTCGCCGATCGCCTGGCCCACGCAGGCGATCAATGCGGCCTCGCCCTCGGCGGTCGCTTGCCGGAACACGCCGGGCGGCAGATCGGCCTCGACCACGCCGAACCGGGTTCTGATCGGCCGGTTCTGGGCGATGAGCGTCGGTGCCGCCCCCTCGGCGCGCCACCAGAGCCGCGCCAGATCGTGTTGCCGGGCGAAGTCCGACAGGGCTTCGAGCGCCGGCAACTTGGGCTCGGCCGGCAGATCGAGGCCGAGATCGATGCCGGTCTCCACGTTGGCGAGGATGATCGAGGCCGACCGGCCAGGCTCAAGCAAGCCGATCAGCAGCGTGCGCAACGGCAATAGCAGCGCCGCCAGCGCCGGAACCAGCACCGGGCACTGCTCGAGATCGATGATCTGATGGCTGGCGCGGCCGTGAAAGCCCAGCACGATCTTCGTACCGACCCGCCGCGCCTCCAGCGTGGCACGCCGCCGCGATCCGGGCGGGCTGATCAGCGCCTCGGCGACCGGCACCTGGCCCAGCCCCTGGCGGCTCAGCGCGTCCAGGACCAGACCGCGCTTGAACGCGGCATAAGGGGCGGGCGCCAGATGTTGCAGCACGCAACCGCCGCAGACGCCGAAATGCCGGCAGGGCGGCGCCACGCGATCGGGGCTGTCCGACAACCGTTCCAGCAGGCGCGCCTTGCCGGCCTCGACCCGGACCCGCACGCGTTCGCCGGGCAAGGCATCGGGCACCAGCACGACCCGGCCGGCGATTCGCGCGAGCCCGGTGCCTTCGGTGCCCAGTTTTTCGATGTCGAGTTCGAGCGTCTCAGGCGGGGCTGGGCGGGGTCGTCTCATGGTGTGTACCGCGCTGCGATCAGGAATTCGCGATTGCCGTCGCCGCCCGATATCGGGCTGTCGATCGTGCCGAGGATGTGCCAACCCGGCAGACTGCCCAGGAACCCGGCGATCCGCCCGCAGATTTCCGGATGCAGCGTCGGGCGCACGATCCCGCCCTTGCCGACGCCGCCCGGTCCCGCCTCGAATTGCGGCTTGATCAGCGCCACCAGGAACGCGCCCGCCTCGGCCAGCGCCAGCGGTGCCGGCAGGATGGTTTCCAGCCCGATGAAGCTGGCATCGCAGGTGACGAGGCCGACCGGTTCGGGGATCTGGGCCGCACTCAGATGCCGCGCGTTGGTATGTTCCAGCACGATGACCCGCTGGTCACCTCGAAGTTTTTCATCGAGCTGACCGTGCCCGACATCGACGGCAAAGACCCGTGCCGCCCCGCGCGCCAGCAGCACATCGGTAAAGCCGCCGGTCGAGGCGCCGATATCGAGGGCGGTGAGTCCCATCGGATCGATTTCGAAATGATCGAGAGCGGCGGCCAGCTTGAGACCGCCGCGCGAGACCCAGGGATGATCGCGGCCGGTTACTTC
>JAXDMU010000107.1:0-3407 GCA_034665905.1 Aliidongia sp.
CCATCGCCGCGGCCAGTGCCACATTGAGCGAGCGCATCCCGCCAAGCATCGGCACCCGCACGCGCAGGTCGGCCGCCTCATGCACGGCATCGGGCACGCCGGCACTCTCGCGCCCGACCATCAGCGTGTCGGCGGGATGAAACGCCGCTTCGGTATACGCGAGCGCACCGCGCGTCGTCAGCAGAATAAGCCGGCCCGGCACCGTACCGCGGAACGTATCCCACGACAGATGGCGCACCAGCGAGACATGCTCCAGATAATCCAGGCCGGCCCGGCGCAGCCGCGCGTCGCCGAAGACGAATCCGCACGGCTCGATCAGATCGGCCGGCACGCCCAGGCAGGCGGCGAGGCGCAGGAGGGTCCCGGCATTCTGGGCGATGTCAGGCTGATAAAGGGCAAGGCGCATCGCGCCATCGTGCCCCGATCCGGCCGATCCTGTCGAGAGGCGGTCACGCGCCGTGCGCGCCGCGCATACCCGCCTCCGGCCCGCGCCGCGCCGTCTTGTTGCGTGGCCCCAGGGCATATGCTATTGCCGCACCGCTTCCAGACGGACACGCGGACCGCCGGGATAATCCGGTATGGCCGCATGCGGTTTGGGAAAAGACTCTTCGGGGAAACCCCCCTTTCCGGCAAGTGAAGGTAAGGCTCAATTGGCATCCGAAGCGACAGGTCTGTCCGGACTGGCTGGCCGTTATGCGACCGCGCTGTTCGATCTGGCCGATCAGGAAAAGGCGCTCGACGCCGTCGCGGCCGATCTGCGCGCACTCGGCGCCATGATCGCCGGCAGCGCCGATCTGACGCGCCTGATCCGCTCGCCGGTACTGAGCCGCGACTCCCAGGCCGCCGCCATGGCGGCGCTGTTGGCGCGCGCCGATTTCGCGCCCATGACCCGGAATTTCGTCGGGCTGGTTGCCCGCAACCGACGACTGTTCGCGCTGCCCGATATGATCGCCGGATATCTCCAGCTGCTGGCCCAACGGCGCGGCGAGATCCGCGCCGAGGTCACTGCGGCGCAGGAGATGAGCCCGGCCCAGGTTACCGCCATCAACGATCAACTGAAACGGGCCGTCGGGTCCAAGGTCGCCGTCGAGATCCGGGTCGATCCCGCGATCATCGGCGGCCTCGTCGTCAAAGTCGGGTCGCGCATGGTCGACGGCTCGCTGCGCAGCAAGCTCCACCGGTTGCAGCTTGCCATGAGAGGAATTTAAGCAATGGAAATCCGGGCAGCGGAAATTTCCGCGATTCTCAAGGAACAGATCGCCAATTTCGGCAGCGAGGCGGATGTCGCCGAAGTCGGTCAGGTGCTGACCGTCGGCGACGGCATCGCGCGCGCCTATGGGCTGGACAATGTTCAGGCTGGCGAGATGGTCGAATTCCCGGACGGCACCAAGGGCATGGCGCTCAATCTCGAAACCGATAATGTCGGCATCGTGATTTTCGGCGACGACCGGGGCATCAAGGAAGGCGACGTCGTCAAGCGGACCAAGACCATCGTCGAAGTGCCGGTCGGCCTCGGCCTGCTCGGCCGCGTGGTCGATGGTTTGGGCAATCCGATCGACGGCAAGGGGCCGCTGACCAACGTCGAATACAAGCGCGTCGAGGTCAAGGCACCCGGCATCATCCCGCGCAAATCGGTGCATGAGCCGATGCAGACCGGCCTGAAATCGATCGACAGCCTGGTGCCGATCGGGCGCGGCCAACGCGAGCTGATCATCGGCGATCGCCAGACCGGCAAGACCGCGGTCGCGATCGACACGATCTTGAATCAGAGGACGATCAATGCCGGCGCCGACGAATCGAAGAAGCTCTATTGCGTCTATGTCGCGATCGGGCAGAAGCGCTCGTCCGTCGCCCAACTGGTCAAGACGCTGCAAGATTACGGCGCGCTGGAATATTCGATCATCGTCGCCGCCACCGCGTCCGAGCCGGCGCCGCTGCAATTCCTGGCGCCCTATACCGGCTGCACCATGGGCGAGTATTTCCGCGACAACGGCAAGCACGCGTTGATCATTTATGATGATCTGTCGAAGCAAGCTGTCGCCTATCGCCAGATGTCGCTGCTGCTGCGCCGCCCGCCGGGCCGCGAGGCCTATCCGGGCGATGTGTTCTATGTCCATTCGCGCCTGTTGGAACGCGCGGCCAAGATGAACGACGATCATGGCAACGGTTCGCTGACCGCTTTGCCGATCATCGAGACCCAGGCCGGGGACGTTTCGGCCTATATTCCGACCAACGTGATCTCGATCACCGATGGCCAGATCTTCCTTGAGACCGAGCTGTTCTATAAGGGCATCCGCCCGGCGATCAATGTCGGCTTGAGCGTCAGCCGCGTCGGCTCGGCCGCCCAGATCAAGGCGATGAAGCAGGTCGCCGGCAAGATCAAGCTGGAGCTGGCGCAATATCGCGAGATGGCGGCCTTTGCTCAGTTCGCCTCGGATCTCGACGTCTCGACCCAGCGCCTGCTGGCGCGCGGCGCACGGCTGACCGAGTTGCTGAAGCAGCCGCAATTCCGGCCGCTGCCGGTCGAGGAACAGGTGGTTTCGATCTTCGCCGGTGTGCGCGGCTATCTCGACAAGATCCCGTCGGGCGACGTCACGCGCTTCGAGGAAAAGATGCTGGGCGAGGCCAAGGCGCGTCATCCGGAGTTCTTCGAATCGATCCGCACCAAGCTCCAGATCACGCCCGAGATCGAAGAGCAAATGAAGGCGTTCCTCGACACCTTCACCAAGAATTTCACCTGAGCCCGGTGTCAGCGGGAAAGGATCCTAGCCGATGCCGAGTTTGAAGGAGCTTCGGAACCGAATCCGAAGCGTCAAATCGATCCAGAAGATCACCTCTGCGCAAAAGGTGGTCGCCGCCTCGCGCCTGAAACGGGCGCAGGACGCGGCCGAAGCAGCCCGCCCCTATGCTGATCGCATGGGGCGGATGCTGGCCTCGCTGGCGAAATCCATGGCCGGCCTGCCCTCGGCCCCGCCCCTGCTGGCAGGGACCGGCAAGGACCAGACCTATCTGCTGGTCGTCGCCACGTCCGATCGCGGCTTGTGCGGCGGCTTCAACGCCACGATCCTGCGTGAGGCACGGCGCCAGATCCGCGAATTGCTGGCCCAGGGCAAGACCGTCAAGGTTCTGACCATCGGCCGCAAGGGGCGCGATTCGCTGAAGCGCGATTATGCCAAGCTGGTCATCGGCAACCATACCGAAGTGGGCCGGCGCGGTGTCGCCTTCGCGGAAGCCGGGACGATCGCCGACGATGTAGTGACGCGTTTCGCCAATGGCGAATACGATGTCGCCCGCATCATCTTCAACAAATTCCGCTCGGCGATTTCCCAGATCGTCACGACGCGCCAGCTCGTGCCGGCGACGACGGCGGAAACCGGCGGTGCGGTCGCGGATGACGAGACCGGCGG
>JAXDMU010000108.1:0-3240 GCA_034665905.1 Aliidongia sp.
GCCGGGCGGCGAACCGGTATTTCAGGGCTTGCTGGCACCGGGGCCGGACCTGCTGGCGACGGCGCTGCTCTGGCTGTGGTTCGTCAATCTGTTCAATTTCATGGATGGCATCGACGGCATCACGGCGAGCGAGACGGTGATGATCGGGCTGGGCGTCGCGGTAATCGCGCTCGTCGCCGCCGATTACCAATCCGGCGCGCTGCCGCTCGGCCTGGCGATCGCCGCGGCGGCGCTCGGGTTTCTCGCCTGGAACTGGCAGCCGGCCAAGCTGTTCTTAGGCGATGTCGGCTCCATCCCGCTGGGGTATCTGCTGGGCTGGCTGCTGCTTGCCCTGGCCCGCACTGGTGCCTGGGCGCCGGCGCTGATTTTGCCGCTCTATTATCTGACCGACGCGACCTTGACGCTGGCCTATCGGCTGCTTCGCGGCCGACGTGTCTGGGAAGCGCATCGCGAGCATTTCTATCAGCGGGCCATCCAGCGCGGCTTGAGCCATGCCGCCGTGGTGTTGCGCATCGCGGCCGCCAATCTCGCTCTGGTGCTGCTGGCGTTGCTGGCGACCGAGTGGCCCTTGCCGGCGCTGGCCGGTTCCATCGTCGTGGTCGCCGCCCTGCTGGTCTGGCTACTGCGCCGGCCCGCTGCCGCCGCAGTCCAGCCGTGAGCGCTTGGCGCCCGGCTTGATCGGCCGCCGCCGCGGCCTTATGGTCCGCGCTTCGCATCAGCCCCTGTCCCGAGCCTGCCGATGAATTCCGCCTTTGACCGCCCGATCCGCCGGGCGCTGATTTCCGTCTATGACAAGACCGGCCTCGTCGAATTCGCCCGGGCGCTGGTGGCGCAGGGTGTCACGCTGGTTTCGACCGGCGGCTCGGCCAAGGCCATCGCCGATGCGGGCCTGCCGGTGGCCGATGTCGCCGGCATCACCGGCTTCCCCGAGATGCTGGACGGTCGGGTGAAGACGCTGCACCCGGCGATCCATGCCGGCGTGCTGGCCCGGCGCGATCTCGATACGCATCAGGCGGCGCTGAAGAAGCACGGGCTGGCCGAGATCGATCTGGTCGTCTCCAGCCTCTACCCGTTCGAAGCGACGGTGGCCGGCGGGGCCGAATGGGAAGATTGCATCGAGAACATCGATATCGGCGGGCCGTCGCTGATTCGCGGTGCGGCCAAGAACCATGATTTCGTCACGATCATCACCGATCCGGCCGATTACACCGAGGTTCTGGCCGAAATGGCCCAACATGGCGGCGCGACCACGCTCGCCACTCGCCGCCGCCTCGCCGGCCAGGCCTATGCCCGTACCGCCGCCTACGACACCGCCATCGCGGCCTGGATGGCCGGGCAGCGCGGCGACACCTTCCCCGAGCGGCTCAGCATCGCCGGAACGCGCAAACAGACGCTGCGCTATGGCGAAAATCCCCATCAGCAGGCGGCGTTCTACGCCCTCCCCGCCGATACCCGTCCCGGTGTCGTGACCGCGCAGCAGATTCAGGGTAAGGAACTTAGCTACAACAACATCAACGACACCGACGCCGCCTTCGAATGCGTCAGCGAATTCGACGGGCCGGCGGTGGCGATCATCAAGCACGCCAATCCGTGCGGCGTGGCGCTGGGCGACAGCCTGATCGCGGCCTATCGCAAGGCGCTGGCCTGCGACCCGGTCAGTGCCTTCGGCGGCATCATCGCGCTGAACCGCCCGCTTGATGTGGAAACCGCCGAGGCGGTGGCAGCACTGTTCGCCGAGGTCGTGATCGCGCCGTCCTTCGACGAGGCTGCCCTGCAAGTGCTGGCGCGCAAGGCGCAATTGCGCCTGCTGGCGACCGGCGGCGTGCCCGATCCGGCCGCACCGGGAATGACTTTTCGCTCGGTCTCCGGCGGCTTTCTGGTGCAGCAGCGCGATGCCGGGCGCGTGACCCTGCCCGATTTGCGGGTGGTGACCAAGCGCACCCCGTCCGAGGCCGAGTTGCGCGATCTCCTTTTCGCCTTCCGCGTCGCCAAACATGTGAAATCGAACGCCATCGTCTATGCCAAGGCGGGTGCCACGGTCGGGATTGGCGCCGGGCAGATGAGCCGCGTCGATTCCTCGCGCATCGCCGCCCTGAAAAGCGCCGAAGCCGGCAACGCGGCGCGCGGCGGGGCCGAGGGCGAGAGCCCGGCGATCGGTTCGGTCGTGGCGTCCGACGCGTTCTTCCCGTTCGCCGACGGGCTGCTCGCCGCGGCCGATGCCGGCGCCACGGCGATCATTCAACCCGGCGGTTCGGTGCGGGACAATGAGGTGATCGCGGCGGCCGACGAGCGCGGCCTCGCCATGGTCTTTACCGGCCTCCGGCATTTCCGGCACTGACGCGATGTCAGCGCTGCGCACCAGGATCCGCCGGATTCTCGATGCCGAAGCCGCGGCCATCGCCGCGGTCGAGGTCGGCGATGGTTACGACCAGGCGATCGAGGCGCTCCAGCGCTGTGCCGGCAAGGTGGTCACGACCGGCATCGGCAAGGCCGGCTATGTCGCCCAGAAATTCGCCGCCACGCTGTGCTCGACCGGCACGCCCGCGGTCTTCATCCACCCGGCCGAGGCGGCCCATGGCGATCTGGGCCTGATCGACGCGCACGACGTGATCATTGCGTTTTCGACCAGCGGCAAGACCCGCGAGGTGCTGGAACTGATCGAACTCAGCCGGCACCTGACCCAGGCGGTAGTGATCGGCATCACGTCCCACCCCGAAACCGAACTGCGACGGCTGGCCGACATCGTGCTCGATATGGGCGTGATCGAAGAACCGTGCCCGCTCGGCCTCACCCCGTCCGCCAGCATGGCGGTGATGAGCGCCATCGGCGACGCCCTGGCGCTGACGCTGATGGAAGAAAAAGCCGTGTCGCGGCGGGAGTATGGGCTCCGGCACCATGGCGGGTATCTCGGGCACAAGGCGCGGTTGGAGAATGAGGAGGGGTAGGGGGCGGATGACAATAGCTAGTGAATATTATTTACCGCAATGCCTCAATTAAACTCATTACTATCCTTTAGCGCGATCTAGACTGAACTTCCTGTGTAACTGCTCACCCCATCTGAGGCTGGTGGTGTGGTGACCGGGTTTGGGTTTGGGTTTGGGTTTGGGTTTGGTCGAGTATGTGGTTGACATGACGTTGTAACCATGATTCTAAGATTCGATGAATCGCGCTTCGCTTGCCCACCTGTCGAAAGATGATCTGATTGCGCTGCTTGTGGCGCAAGCGGAAGTGATTGGGCTA
>JAXDMU010000109.1:0-3157 GCA_034665905.1 Aliidongia sp.
GGTTTGAGAAATCCAGGTTAGCTCAGGCCGGCAGGGTGACGGTCGCCCGCAGGCCGCCCTCGGGGCGATTTGCCAGGGTGATGTCGCCACCATGGCCGCGGATGATCGTGCGGGCAACGCTGAGACCGAGGCCGACGCCGCCGGTATCGCGATTGCGCGAGGATTCGAGGCGGAAAAACGGCTGGAACACGGGTTCCAACATCTCCGGCGGGATGCCCGGTCCCTCATCGTCGATCTCGACGACGACATGGCCTGGCGTCTCGCGCAGCACGACATGGGCCTGACCGCCGTATTTCGTCGCATTCTCCAAGAGATTGGCGAAGGCACGCTTGAGCGCCATCGGACGGCAGCGAATCAGTACCGGGCCGATCGCGGCGTAGTCGATTTTCGGGCCGGTCTCGCATAGGGAGGCACACAGCGTGTCGAGCAATTCGTCGAGATCTTCTTCGCGGTGCGCTTCGCTCGTGACGTCGTCGCGTGCGAAGGCCAGCGTCTCGGCGATCATGCTTTCCATCTCGCCGATATCATGGAGCATCTTGTCGCGCTGAACCTCGTCCTCGACGAATTCGGCCCTAAGCCGCATGCGCGTCAGCGGCGTACGCAGATCGTGGCTGATCGCGGCCAGCATCTGCGTGCGGTCATGCACGAAGCGCCGCAACCGCTCCTGCATCCGATTGAAAGCACCGGTTGCGAGGTTGAGTTCGACCGGACCCGTTTCCGGCAGCGGCGGCGCTTCGGCCGAGCGGCCGAATTCCTCGGCGGCGTCGGCAAAACGGGCAAGGCCGCGCGACAGGCGCCGAGCAAACCAAAGTGAGAGCACGCTGCTGACCAGAACGATCGACGCAATCGAGGTCGCCAGTTGCAGCCAGCGAAACGCCGTTGGAATGCGTTGCGGATGGAATTCGGCAAACCCCCCATCCTGGAGCGAAATCGCGATGACAAAGGGTTCTTCGTCCGCATTGTTGCCGCTCGCGGTTGCCGGGGCGAGCGCGCGCCAGAAGCGCATGTCGTGGCGCGGCCGACGCCCGTCCAGCCGCTCGCGCAGGCGCTGCTCGAAGCGTGGGTCGGGCTGACGGGCGCCCGGATTATCGGCCAGCCGATGTGCCTCGATCTCTGCCGCGGAACAAATCTTGATGCCGAGATCGTACGTCGAGATGGCATGCGCCAGCGCCGGGCGTTCCTCGACCGGCAGGGCATCGAGCGCCCGCGTGGACGTGGCGATGCGCTCGGTCAGTTCGGAACGCAGCGGCACATGCTCGACCTCGATCCGGACCAGCAGATAGGTCACGAGCTGGGCTAGAAGGAGATTGAGAATGAGCACGCTGGCGATCCGGGCGAACAGCGTGTCGCGCACGATGAAATTCCAGCGCGCCATCACTCCCCTCCGCTCGCGCGCACGGTCGGCGTGAACATATAGCCGCCGCTGCGCACGGTCTTGATCAATTGCGGGTCTTTGGGGTCGGCCTCGATCTTGCGGCGCAGGCGCATGACCTGGATATCGACGCTGCGGTCGAACAGCGAAGCGGCCCGGCCGCGGGCCAGATCGAGCAATTGGTCGCGGGTCAGTACGCGCTGCGGATGCTCAGCGAAGGCTTGCAGCAGATCGAATTCGCCCGAGGACAGCAGGACCGGTTCGTTCGCCTCGTTCGTCAGTTCGCGCTTCGCCAGATCGAGGCGCCAGGGGCCGAAGGACAACACCTTGCCGCCGCTCGCCAATTCGGTCGAGGCCGGGGGCAAGGTGCCGGCCCGGCGCAGCACGGCCTTGATGCGGGCCAGCAATTCCCGCGGATTGAAGGGCTTGGGCAGATAATCATCGGCACCCATTTCGAGGCCGACGATCCGGTCGATATCCTCGCCCATCGCGGTCAGCATGATCACCGGCGTGGCGCTGGTCGCACGGACCCGCCGGCACAGGCTGAGCCCGTCCTCGCCGGGCATCATGAGATCGAGCACGATCAGATCGACGCGTGCCGCCTCCAGGATCTTCGTCATCTCGGCGCCGTCGCGCGCGGTCGTCACCCGCAGCGCATGGCGCGACAGAAACTGCGAGACCAGCGAGCAAATCTCGCGATCGTCATCGACGACCAGAATGTGGGGCGACCGTTCCATAGCGAGTGTCATAGCACAAGGCGGCCGCCGGTTTCCTCTGGGATTTGTTACATCGGATGACAAGAGGCATCAATGAAACACGGTGTTACGGGAATCTCGTGCACGGCCTGGAGATCGAGACAGCAGCGAAAGGACATCAAGTCTGGCCGATCAGCCGGGTCGCCGTCTGCGACGCTCGGCAATAGGGCTAAACTACGGTGTCACCATGATGTTGGAGACGTTCGGCAAGTACGTCTCCAGTACCAAGAATGTGTCGGCGCAGCAGCGCGCACGCAGCGTCGGTTTCGCGAGCGGCGCACAACTGAACCAACCGCCGATGTTCCTCCTGTGACTTATAAAGGTGGGACGTATTGCGCCATGTAAACCACAAATACCGTTCAAATTTTGTGCGAAGAGTGGAAATCAATTCAAGTGTGCTCGATTTATTAGAATCGACATAAAGAACCATATGAAATTCACTATTGAGGCTGATAAGATTTTCTATCTTCACTTCTACATCAATTTTATCAAGAATGAGAGATGCCGCATTCAACGTATTGGGCACCATATTTGGAATAGACCATTCTAGCGCCTGAACCTCGATTAGACTTCGAAGTATGGATAATTCCAACGCGTCATCGTAGCCAAGTTCTGGTATATAAACACCACGACGGGGTTCAGCAATTAGAAGACGCTCCGCGATTAGTTGCTTAAACGCCTCTCTCACTACGCTTTGAGATACTTTAAATTTCGTAGCTATAGCATCTTGACGAAGGCGCTCTCCACCGGAGTAACCACCTCTTAAGATGGCAATCCGGAGCGAATCAGCAACTACGGTTGCTGTAGACCTAGCTTCTTCTGATGGCGAGTTTGGCACGGTGATCTATCCTAAACGGTGTAACGCAAACATATTTTCTACCCTCCTTAATAAGGATATTGATGATGGCTGCAATTCGCAATCTTCCATTTTTCGATTCCATTTGGCCATCTATAGGTAGGTCACGATATCTCGAAGCGCTCGACGGTCTCTTTCCCCGACATTTTCCGTTGGCGTGCCGATATGGATGAA
>JAXDMU010000110.1:0-9527 GCA_034665905.1 Aliidongia sp.
CCTGGCGGCTGTTCCGCCGCCTGCGCGGCGACGCCGAGCCGCTGCCCGCTGCGTTCGTCGATGCCCAGTCGCTGGCGCCGGACGATCATCTGGTGATGCAGGCCGCGGTGCAGAAATATATCGACAGCTCGATCTCGAAGACCATCAACCTGCCGGAAGATATCGGTTTCGGTGCCTTCGAGGATATCTATCGCCGCGCCTACGCCATGGGGTGCAAGGGCTGCACAACCTATCGGCCCAACGAGGTGACCGGTGCGGTGCTGTCCGTCTCGACCGCCGAACCGCGGCTGGCCGAGCCGCTACCGGATGATTATACCTCGCAGCCGTTGGCCCGCCCGGAAATGCTGCCGGGCCAGACCTACAAACTGAAATGGCCGGAAAGCGATCACGCGCTCTATATCACCGTCAACGACGTGATCCAGGACGGACGGCAGCGGCCCTTCGAAGTGTTCATCAACTCGAAGAACATGGATCATTACGCCTGGACGGTCGGCCTGACGCGCATGATCAGCGCGGTCTTCCGGCGCGGCGGCGACGTGACGTTCGTCGTCGAGGAATTGCAGGCCGTGTTCGATCCGCGCGGCGGCGCCTGGATCGGCGGACGCTATCGCCCCTCGCTGCTGGCCGCGATCGGCGATGTGATCGAGCGCCACATGATCGGCATCGGCTTTCTGGCAAATTCTGACATGGCGATGGTTGGTCCTTCGGGCGACGGTTCGCGCCTGGGGCAATGCCCGCGCTGCGGTCAGGCGGCACTGATCCGGCAGGAAGGCTGTGACCAGTGTACAAGCTGCGGTTATTCGAAATGCGGGTGAGGCCGCGTCACCGCCGCCGCCCTACTCCTTCGGCACGATCCGATAATCCCGGAACGCCACGCGCCGCGTCGCCAGCCGGTATCGCAGCGTGAAGCCCGACCAGTTGTTCGTCACTTTGCCGGCGGCATTCTTGTACCAACTGCGGCAGCCGCCAGCCCAGACCGAGTGGCCGAGGTCGCGCTGAAGCCGGTCGTTGAAGCGGCGCATTGCCTCGGGCTTGACGTCGAGCCAGGACAGGTGCCGGCCGAACAGGGTGCGGATGCAGCGCAGCGCGTACCCCACTTGAGCCTCGATCATGATGATGATGGAGTTGTGGCCGAGATTGGTGTTCGGGCCGTAGAGCATGAAGAAATTGGGAAAGCCCGGCACGGTCAGCCCCAGATACGCCTCCGCCCCGTCGCGCCAGACGTCGCGCAGGCTGCGTCCCTCCAGCCCGATGATGTCCAACGGCGCCAGGAATTGCTGGGAATCGAAGCCGGTCGCGAGGATGATGGTATCGACCGGGCGGGCAATGCCGTCGGCGGTGACGATGGCGCCGTCTTCGATGCGGGCGATCGGGTCGGTCACGATCTCGACCTGCGGCAATTGCAGGGCCGGATAATACTCGTTCGAGATCAGGATGCGCTTGCAGCCGACCGGGTAATCCGGCCGCAGCCGTTCGCGCAGAACCGGGTCCGCCACCCGCGCCAGATGCCGCTCTGCCACGTTGCGGAATTGCCGGCCGAACCAACTGCCTTGAATGAAGGCGAGGAAATTCTTTTCCAGCAGCAGATAAATATATTGCCGATAGAGCCACGCCCAGCCGGGCAGGAACCGGAACAGCCTTTGTTCCAGCCGGTTATATTCCCGGTCGTCCTTCGGGATCATCCAGTTCGGGCTGCGCTGAAAGACATGCAGCTTTTGGGTTTGGGCCGCGATCCGTGGGATGAACTGGATGGCACTGGCGCCGCTGCCGATCACCGCGACATTCTTGCCGGTGAGATCGGCGGCATGATCCCAACGCGCCGAATGGAATTTGATGCCGGCAAAATTGTCGAGGCCGGGGATTTCCGGCCAGCACGGACGGTTGAGCTGGCCTAGGCCGCTGATCAGCACCCGTGCGGTGATGGCTTTGCCGGCAAGCGTGGTCAGGTGCCAGAGGCCGGCGGCTTCATCAAACCGCGCCGCAGCGATTTCGGTGTTCAGCCGCAGATGCGCGCTCAGCCGGTATTTTTCGACGCAATGGGCGAGATAGCGCAGAATCTCTGGCTGTTCGGCGTAGGCGCGGCTCCAGTCGCTCTTGGGTTCGAAGGAAAAGCGATAGAGATGCGACGGCACGTCGCAGCCCGAGCCGGGATAGGAATTGTCGCGCCACGTGCCGCCGATGCCGTCGGCCTTTTCGAAGATGGCGAACCGCGTGAATCCGGCCTTGCGCAGCCGGATCGCCATGCACAGGCCGGCGACGCCGGCGCCGAGGATGGCGATGTCCAGCGCCGGCTCGGTCATTCGCGGTCTCCCGATCAAGATCGGGCGAGATTGCACCGTTTTGCCGATACTCGCCAGCGCCAAGAACTATCGCGAACGGAGCGATCGCTCACGCATCCACGCTGCCCTTCGGCCGCGCCGGATTCATCGGCGCATAGGCCGCGACCTTGACCTTGTCCGCGCGGTACTTTGCGGCGAGAAAAATCACCGCCTCGGCGGCACTGCGGGCCTTGCCGGTTTTGTCGTGGAACAGGCCGGGATTGGCTGCCGCCGCCGGGGCCACCACGTCGCTGGCCGCGATGTCGGGCGTTTTCGCGGCGGCGGTGATCAACCGGCCGGCGCCCGAGGCACCGAGCAGGAAGGCCAGATGGACCTCGGACTCGCTGGGTGCCCGATGCAAAATATGGTGAAGCTGCGCCGTGTTCAGTGCCATCAATCTGGTGGCCATCTTCGACGACAGGGCGACATCGTGGCGCAGTTCCAGGATGTCTTTCAATGCTGCCGGATCGGCCACCTTGAGATGGCCCTTGGCGTCGGTCTTGATCTGGCCGACCAGTTCGGGCTTCACGCCCAGTTCGGCGCCATAATTCTTCACCAGCGACAGCCAGGTGTTCTTGACGAACTGAAACGGGCCGGCGGCCCCGGTCTGTTTGTTGACGGCGTTCTGCCTGAACGCGCTCTCGCCCACCACCTGGGCCAAGAGCGCAGTGAATTCATGGGGGCCGGGTGCGCCGGGCGTGCGCGAAACCGCCTCGAACTGATCGGTGAGGCTGACCGTTTCGAAAGCCGGCGCGATTTTGGTCAAAGCGGCGTCCTCCCGGTGGCGAGACTTACATTCGGGCGAATCTCATACCGACAAATCGCTAAAATTTGGTGTCCGCCTCAATTTGACGGCGGAGCCAGGGGAAAGCCCAGGGAGAATGTGCCGCGCAACACGCCCTGTTGCAGCAGGCGGTCGGGCGGCGGCGGCGAGAGGGTTCCGACGGCGTAGAGCATCTCCTTGGCGCGCTCGTCGATATCCGGAAAGCCCGAGGATTTCATCACGAAGACCTGAAGAATGTGGCCGGTCGGGCTGATGCGGACATCGAGCGCCAACGTACCCTGCCGGTTGCCGACGAAGGCCCGCGACAGCAGCCCCTCATGCGGGCGTACCAGCGAGATGATATAGGCCAGATACTCGTCCCGGCTGGCATCCGGTCCGGGGATCGTGCCCTTGTGGCCTTCGCCATGATCTTCGGCATCCGGGTTCGGCGTCGGCTTGCGGGCGCCGCCCGGCTGAGGAATCATGTGGACCGTGGAGGGCTTCGGCACGGCTTTTGCGGTCGGTGTGTCGGCCGGCGGCACCGGTTTGGGCGGCGGTGGGGGCGGGGCGAGCGTACCGGCGGCGGCCAGTTCCTCCGCCGTCTTGGGGATCTCGTCCTGCTTGGGCGCGGTGCTCTTGGACGGATCTTCCACCGGTTTCGGCCGCGCGACTTCGCTCGGCTTGGACGTCGCTTCGCTTGCAGCCGGGGGCGGGGGGGCCTCGCCGGCTTTGGGTTGCGGCGTGCCGGCGGCCGGGCCGGGGCTTGGCACCGGCGCCTTGCCGGTCGCGTTCACGTCGCCCATTTCGTCGGATGCCAGTCGGCCCGCCGGCGGTGGCGGCGGCGGTGGTTGCTCCTTCGGCTTGGGCGCGGCTTTCGGGGGCGGTGGCGGTGGCGGGGGGGGGGGCGGCGGAGGGGGCTTCGGCGGCTGATAGAGCAATATCTCGATCGGGATGGGCTGTTCCGCGCCGCTGTCACCGCCGCCATAGCCGCGCCCGCCGCCGAAGCCGATCAGCGCGATCAGCGCGAGATTGATCAACAGCGACAGGACGATGAGAATCGCGAACCATTTCAACCCGCGCCGTTGCCAGGCCGAGAGCGGAATACGGCGAATGCGCAGCGCGTCCGGATCGGCCGGGTGATCGGGGTCAAAATGCGGTTCGCCGGCCGGCGGCGCGACGCTGTCCTCGCTCGGCCGCACGCCGTCCAGATGCGGCTCGTGCCGCGGCGGCTCGATCACCGCACCATTCGGGTGGACGGTATCGATCCGCGGCTCGCCGGCCGCCGGATCCGCGCCTTCGGGCGGATCGGAGGCCAGGAGAGGTTCGCGCCGCCGGCTGCCGCCGGGCCGAATGTCGCGCCCTACCTCGTTCATCGCCCGGAAGATTCCTCGCTCATCGCCGATCCCTGCGGTTCTAACCCCATTCCCGCTACAGTCTGTTATCTAAATATTGATCGTTCGGCGTCACCGGATCTATGCAACGAGATATAGATGGCAAGCAAGAAGCCGATCCCGATCCGCCCCGCGGACCCACCGAACCCGCGCGACAAATCGTCGGCCCGCGACGATTCGCCGGCACGGTGGCTGGGCCTCGGCGCACTGGCGAAATGGACGTTCGTCGCGGCGATCTGGGGTTTGGTGCTCGCCGCGTGCCTGGCCGCCTGGGTCGCAACCACCTTGCCCGATATCCGCGACATCGGCCATTCCGATCGCCACCCCAGCATCACGCTACGCGCCGCCAACGGCTCGCTGATCGCAACCTATGGCGATCTCTATGGCGAGACGCTGCGTCTTGCGGATTTGCCCAAGGCGCTGCCGGCGGCCGTGATCGCGACCGAGGACCGGCGTTTCTACCGCCATTTCGGCCTCGATCTTCTGGGCCTAGCGCGCGCGGCCTTCGCCAATCTGCGCGCCGGCCATGTTGTCGAAGGCGGCTCGACGCTGACCCAGCAACTGGCCAAGAACATCTTCCTGACCCCGGAGCGGACTTTGTTGCGCAAGGCGCAGGAGGCGTTGCTGGCGCTCTGGCTCGAGCATCATTTCGGTAAGGACCGGTTGCTCGAAATCTATTTGAACCGCGTCTATTTCGGGGCCGGCGCCTATGGCGTCGATGCCGCGGCCCGCCGGTATTTCGGCAAATCGGCCCGCCAGCTCGACACCTATGAATGCGCGCTGCTCGCCGGCTTGCTGAAGGCGCCCAGCAAATACAGCCCGGCCGGCAACCGCAAGCTGGCCGAGCGGCGTACCGCGCAGGTGCTCGACAATATGGTGGCGGCCGGCTATCTGACGCCGCCACAGGCCGCGGCCGCGGCCGCGCACAGCCTCGTGCTGGCCGCGGTGCCGGTGACCCAGCCGGGCCTGCGCTATTTCGCCGACTGGATCGCCGATCAGGCGGCGGTGGCCGGCTATGGCGGCGATCTCGTCGTCACCACGACACTCGATCCGCGGCTTCAGGCCGCCGCCGAGCAGGCGATCGAGGCCAGCCTCGCGCGCGACGGCGCCAAGGATGAGGTCGGGCAGGCCGCCCTGGTGGCGATGAGCCCCGACGGCGCCGTGCGCGCCATGGTCGGCGGCCGCGATTACGGCACCAGCCAGTTCAATCGCGTGACCCAGGCCACCCGGCAGCCCGGTTCGGCCTTCAAGCCCTTCGTCTACCTCGCCGGTCTCGAACATGGGCTGCATCCCCAAGATCGCTTCATCGACGAGCCGATCCGGATCGGCAATTGGCAGCCGCGCAACTACACCAATTCCTACCGTGGCGAGATCAGCATGGCCGAGGCGCTGGCCCAATCGATCAACACCGTGGCGGTGCAGATCGGCCAGCGGGCCGGCATGAAGAATGTCGTCGCGGTTGCCCGGCGCCTCGGCATCGCCAGCGACCTGGCACCCGATCCAAGTCTGGCACTGGGCAGCGGCGACGTAAATTTGCTGGAGCTGACGGCCGCCTATTGCGCCTTTGCCGGCGGCGGCAACGGTGCGTGGCCCTATGGCATCGCGGAAATTCGCGACACCGCCGGCAAGTTGGTCTTCCAGCGCCAGGGTGGCGGCCCCGGCCGGGTGATCGATCCGGTCCATGCCAATGAAATGAATGAGATGCTGGCCGGCGTGATCGCGAACGGCACCGGTCGCGCGGCACAGATCGGCCGACCGGCGGCGGGCAAGACCGGCACGACGTCGGATTTCCGCGACGCGCTGTTCGTGGGCTATGCCGGCGATCTGGTGGCGGGCCTGTGGTTCGGCAATGACGACGACACGCCGATGAACCACGTCACCGGCGGCACGCTGCCAGCGCGGACCTGGCACGATTTCATGCTGGCGGCGCTCAAAGGCAAGCCGGTGCGGCCGTTGCCGCAGACGGCGCCCGAGGCGCCGGCCCCGGTCGCCGGAGCGGAAGATCCGTTCCAGGTACTGCTGCGCAGCCTGACCCAGCCGGACGCGGAGACTCATCCATAAAGCATGAGGCGAGCACCGTTCTGCTTCAGCCAATGACGCTCGGCCTCGAACGGACCATAGAGCGACTCGACCACCGCCCAGAATCGGGGCGAATGGTTCATCTCGGCCAGATGGGCCGTCTCATGCGCCGCGACATAATCCAGCACGCGCTCCGGCGCCAGCACCAACCGCCAGGAATATTTGATGTTGCCGGCGGCACTGCAACTGCCCCAGCGCGAGGCGGCATCGCCGACCGTGATCTTGCCGGCCGGCCGGCCGAGCCGGACGGCGAGTGCCCGGGTTTTGTCGGCGAGCATCTGGCGCGCATGCGCGCGCAAGCCAGCCTTGGTGCGACGCGCCAGATGATCGGCGAGGCCGGTCACCTCGATCATGCCCTCGCGGATGCGAAAGGGCGGCGTACCGCGCCGGATGCCGAGTGCCGTCAGCCGGTGCTCGACGCCCAGCACCGGAATCACCGCGCCATCGACGAACGGAATGCGCGTCGGCAGCCGCGCCGCCTGTGCGGCAATCCAGCCGCGACGCGACTCGAGGAAGGCGAGCGCGCGGGGCAGCGAAGCGCCGCTCGGCAGCACCAGCTCGACCTCCCGCTCGGCCAGCCGCAGCCGCAGCGCGATCCGCCGCGCTCGGACGCTGTGCCGCACGGTGACGGGGAGCGCGGTGCCGTCGGGTAGCTGGATCGGCGGGATCGTCTCGGCCGGGGCGGGACGTCGGAAGAAGAGCCTCATGGCACGAGTTTACGGAGGGAGATGCAGGGTCGTCTCGTACAAAAGGGTGACGCGCGATGGTGTGTGGCGATGACGGAAGAGGCTTACGCCCGGGACGAATGTGGGTGCAATACCGTAAGGGCAGGGTTCCGTACAAAATATCGTGTTAATTACGCATACTTCTACTATCTTTAGTCTAGTTGCTAACTAGCCCGACTGAGGTTGCAGAGAGGTTCCGGCCAGGCTTGGCGCGGCCCTTCGATTGCGCTGTGGCCAAAGCCAGGTCGATTGCGAACGCCGCGAGGCGCGGCTGCTCGATTCCAAGACCGGGCGGAAGACCATCCATCTCCCCCTCCCGGCCCTGGAGATCTTGGCCGATCTGCCCCGGCTCGACAGCAACCCCTATGTCATTCCCGGCAACAAACCCGGCAGCCATTTCATTGGCGTCCAGCGCCCCTGGCAGCGTATCCGAACCGCCGCCGGGCTGGAGGGCTTGCGCATCCATGATCTGCGCCACGCCTTCGCCTCGGTCGCGGCTTCGTCCGGCCTGGCGCTGCCGATCATCGGCAAGCTGCTGGGCCACACTCAGGCGGCCACGACCCCGCGCTACGCCCATCTGGCCGCCGATCCGGTCAAGGCCGCCGCCCAGGACGTGGCGAGCCCGATAGCGGCAGCGATGAAATCCGGCGGTAAACGCAATGCCGTCATCCCGTTTCCGGGGCAACCGACGATAACCAACACACCCTACCGCTCGGCAAATCGTGACCACAAATTCGTACCAGATCTGGTATGTTTGTTGGAGTTGAGAAGGAAATCAGTCCGATGGTCAGACTTGACGGCATCCTTTCCATTCTTCGCGCGCATCAAAGAGAACTGACTCGGCGCGGCGTCCTGCATGTCGGCGTGTTTGGCTCCGTCGCGCGCGGCAGCGAAGCGGAAGGATCGGATGTGGATGTCGCGATCGAACTCGACAGGCACCGCCCCATCGGATTGATGGAGTACAACGCACTTGGCGATTATCTCGAAGCGCTATTCGGCGTGTCTGTTGATATGGCGGAACGCACCAGTGTACGGAACCGGCTGAAATCCGAAATCGACCGCGACTACCGGCATGCCTTCTGATCGCGCGCCCAATGGCTTGCTGACATTGTCGATGCCATCGACGAAATTACGGACTACGTCCAAGGCATTTCCGACCTGACGGCGTTCGAGGCTGATCGGCGAACCTGTCGGGCGGTGGAGCGCTGCGTCGAGATCGTATGCGAGGCAGCGCGCCGACTCGGCCCAGAGGTCGAGGCCGTGTGCCCCGAGCAACCCTGGGCTCAAATCCGCGGCATGGGCAACCGGCTTCGGCACGAATATGGCGACATCAGCACAATCGTTCTCTGGGGCGTGGTCATCAATGATCTGCCCAACCTTCGAGAAGCCTGCGTCCGCGCGTTGGAACTGCTCAGCAAATAGGGCAACGCCTCGCCGATGGGCGCAATCGGGAAATGGAGAAGGCAAGTGCCGAAGCCAGGAAATAGCAACCCACATATCGGGTCCAGTTTCGACGATTTCCTCGAAGCGGAGGGAATCGCCGCCGAGGTCACGGGGCAAGCGGTGCGTGAGATCATCGCCCGGCTGGTCATCGACCATATGGCACAGGCCGGCCTCACCAAGACCGAGATGGCGGCCCGGATGGACACCCAGCCGTCAGGCGCTGGCCCGGTTGCTCGACCCGGACGGTGCGGGATTGACGCTCGATACGCTGGAGCGTGTGGCGAGCGCGGTGGGCAAGAAGGTGAGGATTTCGTTCGATGATGTGGCGGCGTAGTTAGGGAACCGAGTCCGCCAAGCGGCACAATCTTTCCGATTTTTAGGTTTTCAGAGAAGTAAATCTATTACTAGCCCTCGGCGAACCTATAACCGTTAACCTCTGCCGACTTCACTGGACGGAATGGAAAACACTGATCCAGTGCTTGCTGTATTTCTACATCCTCGACCCAATCGTGAGATATTAGACACCATAATATATCGAAATAACTTCCATCTTTTGCAATCATAACACCAATGCATTTTGATAGATGCTGATCGTATTTATGAGCCCGTGTAAAATTTTGAATAACAAGAAGACGGGTGTTTTCCCAATTGGATTTCGAGGATATCTCACGACTTATGGGAATAAACACAAAACCGCAGCCTGTGTGTGGAACCGTTATACGGTATGGTATTGTTGATTTATTCTCCTGACCGTTCTCGATCGAACGGCGAATACGCTGCTTTACTTCACGCCACATCGAACGTGGCA
>JAXDMU010000111.1:0-2922 GCA_034665905.1 Aliidongia sp.
TGGGACGCTTGCAGCCGGTTTCCGGGGCCGGGCACCGGGCCGGGGCGGATGGTGCGGAAGCGATAGGCGCCGTCTGCATCGGTCGCGGCTCGGCCGAAGCCGACGAAATTCGGGTCGATCGGCCGGTCGCCGCGCGGATCGTCCGGGCTGCGATAGCGGCCGGCCTCGTTGGCCTGCCAGATCTCGATCAGCGCATCGGGCACCGGAGCGCCGTCGCCATCGAACACGCAGCCGGCGATCTCGATCGGCTCGCCCTGTACCGGGCCGCGCGCCTCGGGTTGCTTCAGCACATAGTGCCGGGCCGGAAACAGATCGGACCGGGCACCCAGATCGGATTGTCCGATCAGATCGGCGCCGCCCTTCCAGGGCAGGCCGTAATGGAAGAACGGGCCGACGGTCTGTGACGGCGTGCGGCCGAACGGGGGCGTGTCGGTCATGGCTTAATGCTCCATCGGCGTGGCATCGCGGCCGCGCAGCACGATGTCGAACCGATAGCCCAGTGCCCAGTTTGGCATGGTCGTTTCGATATCGAAATGCGAGACCAGCCGATCGCGTGCCGCCCGTGGCACGGCATTGGCGATCGGGTCGAGGTCGATTAGCGGATCGTCGGGGAAATACATCTGCGTCACCAGCCGGCTCGCAAACCCCGCGCCGAACAGCGACAGATGGATATGTGCCGGCCGCCACGCGTTGAAATGATTGCCCCACGGATAGGCGCCGGGTCGGATCGTGACGAAGCGATAGCGCCCATCCGCATCGGTCACGACCCGGCCGGCGCCGGTGAAATTCGGATCGAGCGGCGCGTCCCATTGATCCTTGCTGTGGATGTACCGGCCGGCGGCATTGGCCTGCCAGATCTCGATCATCGTATCGGTCACCGGGCGGCCGGCTTCGTCGAGCACACGGCCGCCGACGATGATGCGTTGGCCGTGCGGCGGCACCTCGTGCTGCGTCGTCAGATCGGCCAGGGCACCGCCCATCAGTGCCGGCCAGCAGCCGGCCGGGCCGGTGGTTTCGGTCGTGGTCAGCGGAATGCGGATCGGGGCGAGCAGCGGCGTGCGCTTGGCGGTCGAGCCATAGGGCGGCACCGGTGCCGTATCGTGGAGGCTGGTCGATCGAGGCATGGTCTAAGGTGTCTCCCAGTCTGGGACCGGCACCGCCTCACGCCAGCGGCAGGCCCACATAGTTTTCCGCGATCATAACCTGAGCGGCGCGCGAACCGCGAATATAGTCGAGTTCGGCGGCCTGCGTCTTGCGCAGGAACGGATCCATGTCGGGAAAGCGGTGGGTGACGCCGGTAAACCACCAGCAGAACAGCTCGGCCTTCCAGACGCGAGCGAGTGCCGTAGCGGAATAGCCATCGAGCCCGGCATTCGAGTGCTTCTTGTAATAGGCGATCAGCGCCTTCGAGAGGTAATGGACGTCGGAGGCTGCCAGATTCAGCCCCTTGGCACCGGTCGGCGGCACGATGTGCGCGGCATCACCGGCCAGGAACAGGCGGCCCCAGCGCATCGGCTCGGACACGAAGCTGTGCAGCGGCGCCACGCTTTTCTCGATCGATGGCCCGCGCACCATGCCCTTGGTCGCCTCGGGGCCGAGCCGAACCGCCAACTCGTCCCAGATCCGCTCGTCCGGCCATTGCGCCAGATCCTCGTCGCTCGCGCATTGCAGATAATATCGGCTGCGCCGGGGAGTGCGCATGCTCGCGAGTGCGAAGCCGTTTGGGTGGTTCGAATAAAGCAGTTCGGGCAGGCAGGGCGGGACATCGGCAAGGATGCCGAGCCAGCCGAACTGGTAGATCCGTTCGAACAGGCGGCGTTTCGCTTCGGGAATGGCGAGGCGGGACACGCCGTGCCAGCCATCGCAGCCGGCGATGAAATCGCAATCGAGCCGGGCCGGCTCGCCGTTCCGGGTGAACGTCACGAAGGGCGACCCGGTTTCGATGCCGCATGGTGCCGCATCCGCGGCTTCGAACAGGATCGGCGTGCCGCGCTTCAGTGCCGCCGCGATCAGATCACGCGTGATCTCGGTCTGGCCATAGACCGTGACCCGGCCGCCCTGGGTCAACTCGGCCAGATCGATCCGGAAATTCCGCCCGTCCAGCCCGATATTGAACCCGTCATGGGTCAGCGCCTCGCGGTGCAGTCGGTCGGCCACATCGATCTGTTCCAGCAACTGGACCGTGACCCGTTCCAGCACGCCGGCGCGGACCCGGCGTTCGACATACTCGCGCGACCGGCTTTCGAGAATCACGCTGTCGATCCCCGCCATGTGCAGCAGTTGCGACAACAGCAACCCGGCCGGCCCCGCGCCGATGATCGCGACATTGGTGCGCATGGATCTCTCTCCCGAACCGGTTGGCAACGATGCTGGTGCATCGTATTGCGTCAACAATAAAGGTCGCAGAAAAGTTGAAGTTTAGCGCGAAAAAACTTTGACGCGTGTATGTCGCAGGACCCATCGGGCAAGCGTCCGGGCACCGAATTGAGGCTAGGAGCGGAACGGAGGTGTAGATGTTCTCGCAAAAAGAGTGATTTGATGGAGTCTTATCCTTAGCAGGGGGCGCCACTGCAACGGCTTGTCTACCGGCGGTTCGTTATAGCGCGTCGTGCCTCGCGACGGCAAGTGCTGCGGCGGCCGCAAGCTTGTGTCTCGCCTGCCAGGGTGGCCCGATCGATCGACCCATCGCAATTAGGAAAGCATCGACCTCCACACTGCCGAGCATTGATGCCGCGTCGCGAAATACACGCGCGCGATCGTACCAATATACGGACCAACCGCGCGTCTCCGCTGCAACCGCCAGGGCTTCGCGATACATGACGGAGTCGGCGACGACTTGCGCGCGGTTATCCGCGATTCGCGCCTCGATCGTCGGAGGAAGCGTGGGGCACAGGCGGATTGAAATTCGCGCAATCGGCAGCG
>JAXDMU010000112.1:0-3313 GCA_034665905.1 Aliidongia sp.
CAGCGCAGATGGAACCCGCGCCCCAGGCCGACGCGCCGGGCGATCAGGGTGCCATAGACGAAATGGGCGACGATGATGATCGGCCCGATCGCAAAGCTGTAGATGATCGCGAGACATCCAAGGAAAATCGCCAGCCATTGCCGGCGCGGCGCGGTGCCGGTTCGGGCAATGGTTTCCAGCAGCCGCTCGGCCAGCAGCAGCCCGAGCACGCTCAAAAATCCCAGGAACGCATACATGCGCAGTTCGAGCGCGTAATCGACCAGGATCGGGCTGGATAGCGCCAGACCAGCCGCGATCAGGGCCGCAACAACGCCGGCCCGGCGCCGGACCAGCGCCAGCACGACAGCACCGGTCGCCAGCAGCCAGAACGCCGAATTCAGTTGCAGCCACCGGTCGCCATGCCCGGCCAGCGCCCATAAATTGAGCTGCATGTAATAGAGCGGCGGGTGATTGTCGAAGCGCAGCACGAACGCGATCGACTTTAGGAACGACAGATTCGCCAAGCTTGCGGCCCAGAGTTCGTCCTCGGTCACAACCGCTTTGCCCGGCAAACTGGCGATCAGCCCATAAAAGCCCGCCGCCAACCCAAGGATGGCGGTCGAGAAAGCGAGGAAGATCCTGTTTCGATCAAGTAAGACCGGCGGGCGAGCCATGCTGGACATGTCCGAAAAGGGCGGACCATCCGATCCTGTTCCGCGCCAGGATAGCCGGAACCCCGGCCGCCGAACAGCGCCGATTGTGCAAAATTTCACCTGCCGCTTGACCGGCCCGCCGCAGGTCACTAGACCGGTTCGATGCTGATCAAATTCCTGATCCTGGCGCTTGCCGCCTACGGCATCTGGCGGCTCTGGCGCCAGATCGCCGTTCCGCCGCATCGAAACAACGATGCCGCGCCGAGGCGCGAGGCTGGACGGACGTCCAGTGCCGTCGGCGGCATCGAGGACATGACCAAATGCCTCGCGTGCCGGACCTATGTCGGCGCCTCGGCCGCCGCTTGCGGGCGGCAGGATTGCCCGCGGCGCGGTTGACCCTCCGGGGCGGGCGAATTACGGTCCCAGCCGGCTTTTCGATCGACCCGAGGATATATCCGGCATGATGGCGGCATCGACTCCCCCGTCCGATATCAGCTTTCAGGCACTGATTCTACGCTTGCAGCGCTTCTGGGCGGCACAAGGCTGCGTCATCCTGCAACCTTACGACACGCATGTCGGCGCCGGCACCTTCCATCCCGCGACGACCCTACGCTCGCTCGGCCCCGATCCGTGGCGCGCCGCCTATGTCCAGCCGTGCCGCCGACCAACCGATGGCCGCTACGGCGAGAACCCGAACCGGTTGCAGCATTATTATCAGTTCCAGGTGATCCTGAAGCCCTCGCCGGAAGACAGCCAGCAGCTCTATCTCGACTCGCTGGCCGCCCTCGGCATCGATACGACTTTGCACGATATCCGTTTCGTCGAGGATGATTGGGAAAGCCCGACGCTGGGCGCCTGGGGTCTCGGCTGGGAATGCTGGCTCGACGGCATGGAAGTCAGCCAATTCACCTATTTCCAGCAAGTCGGCGGCATCGAATGCGCCCCGGTCTCGACCGAACTGACCTATGGGCTGGAACGGCTGGCGACCTATATCCAGGGCGTCGAGAGCATCTATGATCTCGATTATAATGGTGCCGTCGGCCCGGCCCGGATCACCTATGGCGATGTCTTTCTGCGCAACGAGCGGGAATTCTCGGCCTATAATTTCGAGCATGCCGATGTGGCCAAGCTGCTCCAGCATTTCCGCGACGCCGAGGACGAGTGCCGGGCATTGCTCGCCGCCGGCCTGCCGCTGCCGGCCTATGACCAATGCATGAAGGCGAGCCACGTGTTCAATCTGCTCGATGCGCGCGGCGTGATCAGCGTGACCGAGCGGGCGAGCTATATCGGCCGGGTCCGGGCACTCGCAAAGGGTGCCTGCGAAAAATGGCTCGACCCCGCGCCCAAGGCGGCCTGAGCCATGCCTGATTTTCTGCTCGAACTTTTGTCCGAAGAAATCCCCGCCCGCATGCAAGCGCGTGCCGCCGAGGATCTGTGCCGTCTGGTCGAGGCCAAGCTCACCGCCTTGCAGCTTTCCGGCAGGTCGGCGCGCAGCTATGTCACACCGCGACGCCTGACTCTCGTGGTCGAGGGCCTGCCCGAACGCCAGCCCGATCGCGAAATCGAGGTCAAAGGCCCGCGCGTCGGCGCACCCGAACAGGCGATCGCCGGATTCCTGCGCTCGGCCGGGCTGGCCTCGATCGACCAGACCGAGATCCGCGACACCGGCAAGGGCAGCTTCCATTTCGCGGTCAGCCGGGCCGCCGGCCAGTCGATCGAGGCGGCGCTGGCGCCGCTCCTGACCGAGGTGTTGGACACTTTCCCCTGGCCGAAATCGATGCGCTGGGCCGGGCATGCGGTGCGCTGGGTCCGGCCGTTGCATAATATCCTGGCGATCCTGACCCGGCCCGAGAGCCGGACGATCGTGCCGCTTGCGTGGGCACTCGATCGCGGTGGCGCGGCGTTAACGGCGAATGCCACGACGCGCGGCCATCGCTTCATGGCCCCCGACCGCATCGACATCGATAATTTCGTGGATTATAAGGCAAAGCTGCGCGCAGGCTACGTCATGCTCGACCCGGCCGAGCGCAAGCGCGTCATCCTGGAGGAAGGCGCCAAACTGGCCGCCGCCCACGGCTTGCGCGTCAAGGACGATCCGGGCCTGCTCGACGAGGTGGCCGGGCTGGTCGAATGGCCGGTGGTGCGGATCGGCCGGATCGAACCGCGCTTCATGGAGTTGCCGGGCGAGGTGCTGACCAGTTCGATGCGGACCCACCAGAAATATTTCGCCTGCGAAACGAGCGACGGGAAGGTGGCACCGTTCTTCATCGTCGTGGGCAACAATGAAACCCGCGACGGCGGAGCCGCGATGGTCGCCGGCAATGAGCGCGTGCTGCGGGCGCGGTTGGCGGATGCGCAGTTCTTCTGGGATCTGGATCGGAAGACGACGCTGGAAAGCCGGGTGGAAAAGCTCAAGGAACGGGTGTTCCATGCCAAGCTCGGGTCGGTCTATGAGAAGATCGAGCGGATGGAGAAGCTAGCTGCCGCCTTGGTACAGTATGTGCCAGGAGTTGACAGTGTGTCTGCCAGATGTGCTGCACGTCTCGCCAAGGCTGATTTATCTAGCGCTCTCGTGGGAGAGTTTCCTGAATTGCAGGGTATCATGGGCCGCTATTTGGCGCTTCATGACGGTTTGTCTCCGCAAATCGCCGACGCTATTGCCCGCCATTATGCGCCCACCG
>JAXDMU010000113.1:0-3998 GCA_034665905.1 Aliidongia sp.
GCGAGCGACCATTCATTCTCGACATGGCGCCGGCCCCATCCCGCGAGAAATTTGCGCAAAGCCGGTCGGCGATAAAGTTCGAGCAGCGCCGAATCGAGATCGGCCGCCGTGGCGGCGCGGGTGAGCAACCCGGTCACCCCGTCGCGCACCGCCTCGGCGATGCCGGTCAGGTTGTGGCCGATCACCGGCGTGCCGCAGGCGATGGCTTCGACGAAGACTTGGCCGAAGGTCTCCTCCGTGCTGGGCGAAATCAATACATCGGCGGCGCCATAGATCAGCGCCAGACGCTCCGGGTCACCCACATGGCCGAGGCTGCGCACGCGGCCCGCGGGGAAATCGAGGCCGCCGAGGTCGCCATGCCCGGTGGTGACGAACAAGATGCCGGGCAAGTCGGTTCGTTGGATCACATCGCGCAGTTGGTCGGCCCCCTTGCGCGGCTCCAAGAGCGAGGCGGCACTGGCGACGACGATGAAACGATCGTGCGGCAGATCGAGCCGATCCCGGCAATGCCGCCGATCGCGCGGGCGAAACGTCGCGAGCGGGAAACCCAGTCGGAGCCGCTCGATCGGCCGTGCACCGGTCGCGGCAAGTGCGGCCCGCGCGGTCGCTTCGGTCCAATCGGAGTTGGCGAGCAGCACCGGCGCATCGGCCACCGCGTAGAGCAGCCGCTTGTCGCGCCAGGCCCGCGCGATCCGATCAGGCTCAAGTGCCGGATATTCGGTCGGCGTCGGACACGCGGCATCGCAGCCCGACAGATATTTCCGGCATGTCTGCGGATAGATGCAGCGCCCGGTCAGCCACCACAGATCGTGCAAAACCACCAGACTGGGCCAGCGTGCCATGATCGGCGCCAGCGCCGCCGGTTCCAGCCGGGCGCCGTGAACATTGCCGAACAGCACCAGATCGGGATGGCTGTCAGCGATCCGATTCTCCAGCTCGGCGATCGTCACGGCCGCGGGTTCGCCCGGCGCCACGGCGCTTTCGGTGAGGCCGATCGAAATCGTCGTGTGTCCGGCGCTTTCGATCGCCTGGGCCAGACGGTGTTGCGCGATGCCGGCGCCATATTGCCAACCGATATCGTTGACGATGGCGATGCGCAACGTACGCCCATGGCCGGCCGATGGACGTGCCGCCCGCAGGCTTCGGCCGGTTCGTTCGACATAGGCAGCGCGAAACGCCACAAGTTCAGCTTTGAACGCAGTCTCCGCATTGGTCTTTTGCGCATCATGCAGACGAAACCAAGCAAGCGCCCGGCCCAGCACATGCAGGTGCGCGCCTTGCTCGGCAAAACGCAGCCACAAGGCGTAATCCATGCTGTAATGCAGCGTTTCATCGACTGCCGCCCCGGCCCGCTGCCAGAGCGCGCGCGTGAAGAACACTTCCGGCTGATAAAAGAACTGCCCGGCATTCCAGCCGCCATCCAGATCGAGCAGATCGTCGAGCGGCAACGGGCCGTCGCCGCAAGCCGTCATATGCTCGGCGACGAGCGCGCCGTCGCGATAGATCCGGCAAATGCCGGCGACGAGATCGGCACCCGACGTCGCAAACCCGAGCGCCACCGCGGCCAGTGCGCCGGGCGCCAGCATATCATCGCTGTTGAGCCAGGTCAGAATCTCGCCGGTCGCCAGCGCCATACCTTTGTTGATGGCATGGGCCTGACCGCGATCGGGCTCGCTGACGAGATGGGCGAGGTGATCGCGGTATCGGTCGAGAATCGTCAATGTATCGTCGTTCGAGCCGCCATCGATGACGATATGTTCCAGATTCGGATAGGCCTGCTGACGCACTGACAGCAAGGTCTCTTCGATGAAGCGCCCTTGATTGAAGGACGGTGTCACGACCGAAATGCGCGGCCAGGGGCGCCCGTCCGGTAACGTCGGCGGCAAAGGATCGGCGGCATCGGCCCGATACGGCCAGCCGGCGCTCAGCCTGCGATCGGCCGGCAGAAGCCACGCCTGCCGAAACGGCCGAATCGCCCCGCTGACCGACGCCTCATCCGACTCTGCCGAAAGATAAAGCGCATCAAGCACGATCCGCAGAGCACCCCATCCGGGAACCGGCGCCAGACCTGCCTGGGCCGGCGTACCGGTCACGGCAGTCAGATTTACCCCGGCTTCCGTCGTCTCGAATCGGGCGTAGCAGCCGCGTTCGACCAGCCCGGCCGCAAGCACCGCGGCCTGCGCCGATTGCCAATGCACCACGCCGCCCGCCACCATGGAATCGGCAAGCCCGGCCGCGTCATCGTGAAGGTAGGCTTCCGCCCAGAACAGAGGGAATTCACGCCGCACCTTGCCGACATCGCCGCAAAAATAGACGATTGCGGGGATGTCCGAGGCGTCGCGCAAGCTTGCCAGATGTGCCGCACTTGCACTGACGCAGAGGATCTCCCGGCCGGGCTGTCGGTTCAGCACCGCGTCAAGCAAAGCGCGACTCGGCTCGACCAGCAAAACCGGTCCGGGGGGCGCTTTATTCAAAGGTCGCCCGCCGTGCCACGCCAAGCCCGACGCCCAGACGACGCCAGCGCGAACTGCGCAGTTCCTCGATACGGCGCTCCGCCTCGGTCAACACTTTTTCACGATCGTCGAGAGCCGCCCGAAGCGTGGCAAGCTCGTCCTGGAGTGCGGCGTTTTCCTCTCGACTCCCTCTGAGTTCCTGCTCCCGCGCCGCGATATTCTGCTCGCAGGAATGCAGCGCGGCACCGCGGGCCTCCGCCAGCGCGATCGACGCATCCAGCTTGCCGGCGGTCTCCGCAAGCTGCGCCACGAAGGCGCCCTGCTCCGCTGCCTGCTCGGCCCGGACAGCTTGCAGCAGCCTCTCCTGCTCGGCCAATGCCGACTCGCGCTCTTCTTGTGCGACCATGAATGCCTTTGCCTGATCGGCCAAATTGGCACGGAAGCTTGCCGCTTGCTCGGTCAACGCGGCCCGAAGCGTCGCTTCGGTCAGGCGGGCCGCTTCGAGCGCTCTCTCGAATTCCGCCGAACGGTGGGCGAAATCGGCCGAGACCCGTGCAAGCTCGCCGGCCACCTGCTCAGATTGGGCCGAACGGTGGGCGAAATCGGCCTCCAGCCGCGCAAAGAGCTGGCGCTGACGCTCGCCCTCCTGCGTGGCTTCCTCCAGTTTGCGCCGCCATTCCGCCAGCGCGATTTCCTGCCGGCGCAGGGTCAGCTCGACCTGAATCGCCTGCGCGCGGCGCTGTACCTCGGTTAGCTCGGGTGCGTCAGTTTGGGCGATCAGGGCGAAGACATCGGACAGAATCGCGGTGCGCAACGCGCTGCCGATTGTCTCCAACTGGCGCTGCATCGCCTGACCGTCGCTGCGCAACGCCGTCAGATGGGCCTCGATGCCCGCGAGCGACAACGGAACGGCATCATCGGCACGCGCCGGCACCGGATGCGGCGATGTGCCGGGTGGCCGCGCTTCCGTCGCATCGCCTTGCCTTTTTGCCGCCCGTTTCGTCGCCATCCGTCAAACCCGCCAATTCAGGTAACCGACAAGGTCACCGGATTTCTGTCTATTTTGCCCGGCCGCGAGCGTCAAGCTGCGGTCTCATCAAGGTATCGCTGCCACATGCGCCGATAGGCCGTTTCGATCTCGCGGGCGAAGCCACCGGCATCACAGAGCGACGATCGGGTCAACCGCATCCGCAACCCGGCCCGAAGTGACGCGAGAGACGACAGGTCGGCGGCCAACCGAACCGCGGCCGCAACATAACCGGCCTCGTCCGTGGTAACCAAGCTATCGAGGCCCAGCCGGGTCAGCAAGCTGGTCCCGACCCGACCGGCATGGGTGCTGCCCGTCAGAGTCAAAACCGGCACCCCCATCCACAAGGCCTCGCATGTCGTGGTCGTGCCATTGTAGGGAAACGGGTCCAGGGCGAGATCGAGTTCGTGATACCGCGCCAAATGCGCCGTGGCACCGGCATCCTGCGGCAACAGGCTGAGCCGTTCCGAGCCGATGCCCGCCGCCCCGAAACGCCCGACAAAAAGCCGGCGCGTCGC
>JAXDMU010000114.1:0-2614 GCA_034665905.1 Aliidongia sp.
CAGGCCAAAAATCCGCTGGCCCACCATGGTTTCGACCGTATGCTCGATAAACCGAGGATCCCGCCGATCAACAAAGCAGCCGGCAAACCGACGCACCAACCCAAGCCCCCGATCCAACTGACCAAGGAGCTATGGCCGAAACTGGGTGACGCCGGTTTCAGGCGGCGTTTTGTGATTTTGGTTCGATCCACTCGACCCCGTTGATGAATTTGACGCCGGTTATGACCTTGGGCAACTGATTTTCGCCTTTGAGGCGGCGCCATGTTTTGGCGGCGGCGGTGATGAGCTTGAATACCATCAACCTTGCGGTGGTCGCCGAGAGCGCGCCCTTGGTCCGCACGGTGCGGTGTCGGACGGTTGCAAAGACGCTTTCGATGGGATTGGTCGTTCGCAGGTGGACCCAATGCTCGGCAGGGAAGTCATAGAAAGCCAGCAAGGCCGTGCGGTCTTTTTCCAGGCACTCGACGGCCTTGGGATATTTGGCGCCATATTTCGCGGCGAACACATTGATGGCCTTTTCCGCCGCTGCCCGATCGGGCGACATCCAGATCTGGGCCAGATCCCTTTTCATGCCGGGCTGGATGGATTTGGCGGCCTTGTTCAAGACATTGGCGGTCTTGTGCAGCCAGCAGCGCTGGTGACGCGTGCCGGGGAACACCTCGTCCACGGCCTTCCAGAAGCCGAGCGCGCCGTCGCCGACGGCCAGTTCCGGCGCGATTGCCAAGCCGCGCGCCTTCAGATCGACCAGCAGTTCGCGCCAGCTTTGGGTGCTTTCGCGCACGCCCACCTGAAAGCCGACCAGTTCCTTGCGGCCTTCGGGCGTGGCGCCGATCAGCACCAGCATGCATTCGGCGTTCTCTGCCATGCGGGCCTGGAGATAGACGCCATCGGCCCAGACATAGACATAACGCCGAGCCGACAGATCGCGCTGTTGCCAGCGGTCATACTCGCCCGACCACTCGGCCGTCAGCCGCGAAATCACCGAGGGCGACAGACCAGGCGCGTCCGGCCCCAGCAGAGCCGACAGCGCCTCCTGAAAATCGCCCGTCGAAATCCCGCGCAGATAAAGCACCGGCAACAGCGCATCCAGGCTCTTGGTTCGCCGCGCCCATAGCGGCAAAAGGGCAGAGGTGAAGCGAATGCGCTCCCCGCCACCGGCACCCCGATCGCGAAGCTTCACCCGTGACACCGCCACCGGCCCGATCCCGGTCTGGATCTCCCGTTCCGGCCCGTGACCGTGGCGAACTACCCGGTCCCGACCGTCAGCCAGCTTCAGATCCTTCATCCCGGCCAGAAAAGCCTCAGCCTCCTGCTCAACAGCCTGCGCCAGCAGCCGGCGTGCCCCAGCGCGTAGGATCTCGGTCAACGGATCGTCATGCACATCAGGCTGACGAAGACGGACAACAGTGCTACTTTCCTTCATGGCGTATCGCTCTCCTTCATAGAGGTTCTGGCAGGCTGGTTACCCGCCTCGATACGCCGCCTTCTTCAAACCGTCATCACCCAATTTCATGCATAGCTCAGCGGTCGGCGCCTGGGATTTTCCGCAGATCATAGCCGGGCCACAGAAACTCGTTGCCTTCGGCGACGACGATCCACGACCGGTGGTCGTCAAGCCCGAGAAGGCGCTTCACGGCCTGCGGCATCTCGACGGCGGCGGCGGGATCGTCCGTGACCGGAAGCGCGGTGACGATGGTGGCACCATCCTCCGCGCGTTCGGCCGAAAGCACGATCACGCTCGGGCGGTCTTTTCGCCCTTCTTCCTGTCCAACCCGGTGTTCGTAATGCCAGAGATAGGCATAGGAAATGACAAGGCCCGCCTCCGGCGCGGGAATTGGCATGCCTCTGCGTTATTTCGGGTCGAGAACGGCATCAAGATGCGCGTGCCTGGCATCCATGCGGGACGCGCTGATGGCGGAGATCTTCTCCTCCGGTAGTTCGTCCGTGGCGAAGCTGCGCCGGCTTTCCTGGTAGCGCTTGAATTCCTCATATTCCTCGGGTCCGACGAAATAGCCGGTGATCTGGCCGTGGCTCGACACGGCGACGGCGGTGCGCTGCGCCTTCATGCGATAGCGACCGAAATTACGGGTAAACTCGGAAGCCGGAACGCTGGTTGGCATATCCATGTGCCCTTTCTATGCTGAGATCAAATATACCGAAATTACGTAAAAAACGCAAATTGCGCGAATTGTGTTTGACCCTCAGTCGGATAGATGGAAAGGTGCTGTACATAACACCCAGTCGCCGCCGGCCCGCTCAGAATTGGCCCTGGCGCCGTACCGCTGCCGGCCCTATATGACGCCTCCGTCCCGCGAAACTAGGGAGACCGCTATGGCCGCGAAAAAGAACGCCGCCGCCCACGATTTGCGCACGCCGAAATACCGGCCGCGGATCGTCAAGAACCTGAAGAAAGCCTATCTCCGCCGCCCGAAGCATCCCGCTCGGGCGGCGGATGCGTTTTCGGGTTCATCCGAGCGCCCGATCGAGCCGTGCCAGCGCCACATCATCGGCTGGCAGGCCGAAACGGAGCCAATCGGATCGGAACGAGAAGGCCCGCACGAGGATATGCGCGCGGCCCAGCCGGTCGAACAACGCGGCGGCCCGCGCGGTGCGG
>JAXDMU010000115.1:0-8293 GCA_034665905.1 Aliidongia sp.
TGGAGAGCCGCTCGACTGCATAGGGAAGCAAATTAATTCCATAACCTACCGGTTGAATTTCTGGGGCCGATTCATAAATAATCGGACAAATACCCTCAGCGATAAGCTCAAGAGCCAAAACAAGACCACCAATTCCGGCTCCGATAATAATAATTTCTTTCATGTTACCCTACGCCATGAGCCATTTTGGAGATTCGCCACAACCACATAATATCAAGTTGCGCCAGAATGAATTATTTGTCCGAAAATGACAAGTCCCACGACAGCGTCCCGGAACAATAAAGTTGCCTGGGCACGATCGCTCCTCACCCCTCGCGCGGGTGAGCGCGGTGAAGCCCTCTGATGGAATGGCGGTAGGTATGGCGGTGCGCGGGCACGATGCCGGCCACGACCGGCGACTCGCTACAGCAGATCCTGCAACATCGCGACCAGCGGCCGGTCGGCCGGCGGCATCGGATAGTCGCCGAGCCGGCTCGGCGCGACCCAGGCCAGGGTCTGGCCTTCGTGTGGTGTTGGCGTGCCGTTCCAGCGCCGGCAGACATAAAGCGGCATCAGCAGGTGGAACGTGTCGTAGTCATGGCTGGCGAAGGTAAGGGGGGCGAGGCAACTGGCCTTGACGTCGAGCCCCAGCTCTTCGGCAAGCTCGCGGATCAGCGCCGCTTCCGGCGTCTCACCCGGCTCGATCTTGCCGCCGGGGAACTCCCAAAGCCCGGCCATCGCCTTGCCGGGCGGGCGGCGGGCCAGCAGCACGCGCCCGTCGGCATCGACCAGGGCCACCGCGGCGACCAGGACCAGGTGCATGGCGGGGTTCAACTGCGATAGTTGCCGTTGATATCGATATAGCGGTGGGTCAGGTCGCAGGTCCAGATCGTGGCTTTGCCGCGGCCCAACCCGATATCGACCTCGATCAGAATCTCGCGGCCCGCCATGTGGCTTGCCACCGGTGCCTCGTCATAGCCCGGCACCGGCCCGCCCTGCGCGGCGATTTGCGTGCCGCCGACCGAGATCGACAGCGCATCACGATCAACCGCTTCACCGCATTTGCCGACCGCCATGACGATGCGGCCCCAATTGGCGTCGCCCGCCGCGATGGCGGTTTTGACCAAAGGCGAATTGCCGATGGCGAGGCCGATTCGCTTGGCGCTTTTGGCCGAAACCGCGCCGCCAACCCGAATCTCGATGAGCTTTTCGGCCCCCTCGCCGTCGCGCACGATCTGGATGGCGAGATCGCGCAGCAAATCGTCGAGCTGGCGTCGGAAATCCTTGAGCCGAGAATCGGCTGCGGATGTGATGGAGCCATGATCCGCCTTGCCGGTGGCGACCAGCAGCACGGTATCGCTGGTCGAGGTGTCGCCATCGACCGTCGTGCAATTGAACGAGTGATCGGTGCCGGCCGCCAGCAAGGCTTGCAGCACCGGTGCCGGAATGGCCGCATCGGTGAAGATATAGCCCAGCATCGTCGCCATATCCGGGGCGATCATGCCGGACCCTTTGACGAAGCCGTTGATCGTGACTGTGACGCCATCGATGCGCGCCGTCCGGGTCGCTCCTTTGGGAAAGGTATCGGTGGTCATGATCGCGCGCGCCGCTGCGTCCCACCCTTCCGCCGTTGCGGCGGCAATGACACCGGGCAAGGCGGCCACGATCTTGTCGCCCGGCGGCACTTCGCCGATGACGCCGGTCGAGGAGATATAGACCTCGTCGAGGGCACAGCCGACGGCCTCGGCCGCTGCCGCTGCGGTTTCTTCGACGATCTGGCGTCCGGCCTTACCCGTGAAGACGTTGGCGTTGCCGGAATTCACCACCAGCACGCGCGCCTGACCGTGCGGCAGAATCTCGCGGCACCATACGACCGGGGCACCGGGCGTGCGCGAGCGGGTGAAGACCCCGGCCACGGTACTGCCCGGCTCAAGCACCGCAACCATGAGGTCGGTTCGGTTTTTGTAACGGATACCGCAGGCGACCGCACCGAGGCGGATACCCGCGATCGGTTTCAATGCCGGAAACCCGGCAGGCGCAAGGGGAGATTTTTGGTCGGACATCGGCTTTGTCCTGCGGGAACGGGTTCCATCTCCGAAGCGTCGCTTGGGCGAAACCGGATCCGTTCGGTCGAAACAACAGGCCGCCCTTCCTCGAAATACGAGAAAAGGCGGCCCCCGGACAGCTTTACGAAGTTTGGCTCTACTTCTTGGCCGGTGCAGGCGCAGGGGCCGCGGCGGCCGGCACGGGCGAGCCGTCGAGCGCGAATTGCTCGATCTTGGCCTTGCCGCGCAGCTCCTTGACCTTGGCGTCGATCGCGTCGTTGGCGGCTTGGCCCTTCAGCTTGTCTTTCGCCTCGTCGAAGCTCGGCGGCGGCGCAATGCGCGTGTCCTCAAGCTTGATGACGTGCCAGCCGAATTGCGACTTGACGGGCGTCTTGGTGTATTCGCCCTTGGTGGTCAGCTTGAATGCGGCCTCGGAGAATTCCGGGACCATCTGTTCCTTGGCGAACCAGCCGAGATCGCCGCCATTGCCGCCCTTATCGGTGCTCTTCTCGTCGGCGAGCTTCGCGAAATCGCCGCCCTTGTCGAGGTCGGCGATGATCGCCTTGGCCTCGTCCTCGGTCTTGACCAGGATGTGGCGAGCGTGAACTTCGGGCTTGCCGGTCTCGGTCTTGATGGTCTTGTCGTAGATCGCCTTGGCGGCCTCGTCGGTCGCGGCCTTGGCCTGGAGATGATTGACATAGACTCGGGTGAGGATCTGCTCCTTGGCCTTCTCCACCTCGGTCTTGACCTCGGGGTCGTTGTCGAGCTTGGCGGCCTTGGCGGCGTCACCCAAAAGCTTGGTGGCGATCAGCCGATCCGTGACCTTGTCATAGAACTGATCGAGCGGCATACCCGCCGCCTGCTGGCCGAGGCTCTTCTGGAGCGACACGATGTCGGAGCGGTGGATATCGCTGCCATTGATCTTGAGAACGACCGGATCGGCGGCGGCGGCCGGTTGCTTTGGCGCCTCGGCTGCCTGTGCGGCAAAAGGCAGCGCCAGCAGCAGCGCGAAAAGGGCGGGCCGCAGGCTCAGGGGGGACGGCAGACGAGGCATGAAAGATCCTTGGGATGATCGGGCGAGCGGAAGAGCGCGTGCAGCGCCCCGGCGAAACGGCACCCTCATGGGTATCGAATCCGCGCCATAAAGCACAATAGGGCCGGCAAGTAAACTCCTCGCCTGGGCGAAGATTGACTTCCTCGGTGGTTCTCCCTATGTCTCAGGCCCTACCGGGGCGCAGGTTCCGGCTCTCCTTATCTAGAGGTATTGATGCTTGGTGCCCTTGCCCGGCGGCTCTTTGGTTCAGCAAACGACCGGTTCTTGAAAGGGTTGAGCGGCGACGTTCGAGCGATCAACGCGCTCGAAGCCGAAATGGAGGCGCTGGATGATGCCGCGCTGGCCGATCGGACTCGCCTGTTCCGCGAACGGTTGGAGCAGGGCGAAACCCTCGACGACCTTCTGGTCGACGCCTTCGCCACCGTGCGCGAGGCGGCCAGGCGCGTGCTCGGTCAACGCCATTACGACGTTCAGATGACGGGCGCCATGGTGCTCCATCGCGGCATGATTGCGGAGATGAAGACCGGCGAAGGTAAGACGCTGGTTTCGACGCTCGCCGTCTATCTGAACGCGCTGTCCGGCAGGGGCGTTCATGTCGTCACGGTCAATGACTATCTCGCCAAGCGCGATTCGGAATGGATGGGTCAGGTCCATCGATTCCTGGGTCTCACGGTCGGCGTGATCGTTCATGATCTTCAGGATGACGAGCGGCGCCAAGCCTATGCCTGCGACATCACCTACAGCACCAACAACGAGTTGGGCTTTGATTACCTGCGCGACAATATGAAATTCCGGCGCGAGGAGATGGTCCAGCGCGCCTTCAATTTCGCCGTGGTCGATGAGGTCGATTCGATCCTGATCGACGAGGCGCGCACGCCGCTCATCATCTCCGGCCCGACCGAGGATAATTCCGAACTCTATACCAAGGTGGATCTGCTGATTCCCCGGCTCGCGATCGAGGATTTCGAGAAGGACGAAAAGCAGCGCGCCGTGACCTTGACCGAGGTCGGCGTCGAGACGATGGAGCGGCTGTTGACCGAGTCGGGCCTCATGACCGAGGGCACGCTCTACGACATCGACAACGTCTCGCTGGTTCATCACGTGAACCAGGCGCTTCGCGCGCATAAGCTGTTTACGCGGGACGTCGATTACATCGTCAAGGACAACAAAGTCATCATCATCGACGAATTCACCGGTCGCATGATGGATGGACGGCGCTATTCTGAAGGGCTGCATCAGGCGCTGGAAGCCAAGGAACGGGTCGAGATCCAGAACGAAAACCAAACCCTCGCCTCGATCACCTTCCAGAATTATTTCCGTCTCTACCCCAAGCTGTCCGGCATGACGGGCACGGCGATGACCGAGGCCGGCGAATTCGCCGATATCTATCGGCTCGAAGTCATCGAAGTCCCGACCAACGTCGCGGTTCTGCGCCAGGACTCGGACGACGAGGTGTATCGGACGCAGAAGGAAAAATTCACCGCGATCCGCACCCAGGTCGAGGAATGCGTTGCGCGTCAGCAGCCGGTGCTGGTCGGCACTGTCTCGATCGAGAAATCCGAAGCGCTGTCCGAGTTTCTCAAGGTCGGCAAAATTCCGCATCAGGTGCTGAATGCCCGCTATCACGAGCAGGAAGCCTATATCGTGGCCCAGGCCGGTCGGCCGGGCGGCGTGACCATCGCCACCAACATGGCCGGTCGCGGCACCGACATTCAGCTCGGCGGCAATCTGGAAATGCGCATCCGTCAGGAATTGTCGGAAGTAGCCGACGCCGACGAGCGGGCGCGGCGCATCGACGCGATCAAGGCCGAGATCGCGCGCGACCGCGAAATCGTGGTCCAGGCCGGCGGCCTCTTCGTGCTGGGTAGCGAACGCCATGAAAGCCGGCGCATCGACAATCAGCTGCGCGGTCGCTCCGGACGCCAGGGCGATCCGGGTGCATCGAAATTCTTCGTCTCGCTCGAAGACGACCTCATGCGCATTTTCGGGTCGGAGCGCATGGATGGCTGGCTAAAGCGCTTCGGCATCCAGGAGAACGAGGCAATCGTTCACCCCTGGATGAACAAGGCACTGGAAAAGGCCCAGCACAAGGTCGAGGCGCGCAATTTCGAGATCCGCAAGCAGTTGCTGAAATACGACGACGTGATGAACGATCAGCGCAAGGTCGTCTATGAGCAGCGCAAGGAGATCATGGGCGCACCCGACGTGCTGTCGATGATCGAGGATATGCGGCTCTCGACGGTTGAGATGATGGTCGCCCGCGCGATTCCGGACCATGCCTATTCCGAGCAATGGAACATGACCGGCCTCCACGAGGAATGCCTGCGCATCTTCGGGTTGGATCTGCCGGTCGGCGATTGGGCCAAGGAAGAGGGCATCGCCGAGGAGGCGATTCGCACGCGTATTACGGAGGCGGTCGAGGCGCGCGTCGCGGAGAAGGAGGCATCCTACGGTGCCGAGACCATGCGGATGGTCGAGCGGAGCGTGCTGTTGAACATCCTGGACCAGACGTGGAAGGAGCATCTGCTCGCCCTCGATCATCTGCGCCAGGGCATCAATCTGCGTGCCTATGGGCAGCGCGACCCGCTGAACGAGTACAAGCGCGAAGCATTCGAGATGTTTCAGCAGATGCTGGACGGCTTGCGCGAGCAGGTGACCAGCCTGCTCGCCCGCGTCGAACTGCGCAGCGCCGCCGCACCGGAAATCCCGATGCCGCGGCCGGTGCCGATGACGGCGCTGCATCCGGCCTTCGAATCGGAAGAGGGTGAGATGGAACAACGCGCGACCGGGACCGATGGGCCGGCTTCCGTGGCACCCACCGGCCCGCGCGTCGCCCGCAACGCGCTCTGCCCCTGCGGCTCAGGCAAGAAATACAAACACTGCCACGGCCGGGTCTGACCCGGCCGCAAGGCTTCGCCGCGCCGTTCCGGTGCGGCTCATCGGGAGGGACGCCATGCCGACTATCGTGTCGAAGGAAATTCGCCTGACGTCGCAGCCTCAGGGACTGCCCGGCCCGGATAATTTCGAACTGGCCAGGACCGAACTGCCGCCGCCCGGCGAGGGCGAGGCGCTGGTTCGCAATATCTGGATGTCGGTCGATCCCTATATGCGCGGCCGGATGACCAACCGCGAGAGCTACGTCCCGCCCTTCAAGATCGGTGCGGCGCTGGAAGGCGGCGCCATAGGCCAGGTCATCACGTCCAATGCGCCCGGCCTCGCGGTCGGCGATTATGTCGCGAGCATGCTGGGATGGCGCGAATACGCCGTCGCCCCGGCCGGCCATTTTCAGAAGATCGATCCGTCGCTGGCACCGGTTCAGGCGTTTCTGGGCACGCTCGGCATGCCCGGCCTGACCGCCTGGGTCGGGCTGTTCAAGATCGCCGGCCTCAAGGATGGCGATACTGTCTTCGTCTCGGCCGCGGCCGGCGCGGTCGGCACCGTGGTCTGCCAACTGGCCAAGGCGCATGGCTGCTACGTCGTCGGCAGCGCGGGCTCCGACGACAAATGCCGTTGGCTCGAACAAGAGGCCGGCATCGACAAAGCGATCAACTACAAAACCTGCGGCGATCTCAATACGGCGGTCAAGGCCGCCTTCCCCAAAGGCATCGACGTCTATTTCGAGAATGTCGGTGGTGCCCATCTCGAAGCGGCACTCAACAATCTGAAGCCGTTCGGCCGCGCCGCCTTGTGCGGCATGATCGAGCAATATAACGATACCAAGCCGCGCCCCGGCCCGTCCAACCTGATGGTCATCGTCGGCAAGAGCCTGCGCCTGCAAGGCTTTATCGTGTCGAACCATTTCGATCAGATGCCGCATTTCCTGGCCGAAGCGGCCAGCCTCATCAAGGCCGGCAAGCTGAAATGGCAGGAGACGGTCGAGCACGGAATCGAGAACGCGCCCAAGGCGTTCCTCAATCTGTTCAGCGGCGCCAATGCCGGCAAGATGCTGGTGAAGCTCGGCCCGGACAAGGCGGTCTGAGCTATCGGCTTCGCTTGCGGGCGGCTTTGCTTGCCTTGGCGGCGGACACGGCGGTGATCGCCGTCCGTGCCCAGCCGCACAGCTCATCGGGCTCCTCGAACAAACCTTCGGGCACGGTGAAAAACCCCGCGATCACGCGGGGGCCGGTTTTGGTTTCATAGCGGAATGGCTGGCCGCCCGCCGCCTCATAGTGCGGGCGGCTTGCGGCATCGACGCGAAAATACAGCGTCTCGTCCCAGATCATCCCGAACAGGATCGCGTCGCGGTACAGCCCGATCCCGCCGAAAAATCGCTTTGTCGCGACAAAGCCGAGCGGTGCGAGCAGGTCCACCACGTAATCGGCAAACTGGCCGCCCGCCGCGTAATGCAAACCCGTCATCGTCGCTGCCACCGAAATCGCTGCAATCAGGGGGCTGACACCGCCACGCAGCGTAGCGGAGCGCCTGCAAGATGTCCTCGCGTTCGAGTAGGGTAGCATCCAGCGGGTTTTTTCAAAACCAATTGCCGCCCAGGCTGCGCGCAACGGCTCGTGACATGCCACAGCCCCATGCTGTTCCATGCGAGCCCGACCGGAGACGACGACAGGGCGAGTAAGGATATCGAGACCGTCCGCAGGATGATCGAAGCCGAGAATATTGCGGGGCCGCTCGATCTGTTCGCGTTGTCGGCTCGATCGAAATGCTGCTCGACAATTCCATCCGGCTCGACCCGCGGGCGCGGGCGCACGGCGTCGAAAGCGTTCTGGAAGTGTGGGACGAGATGGTCCATTCCTGGCATTTCTATTACCCGCATCTACAAGAAGGGCGCGAAGTGATCGCGAAACTGGGCGCGTTCATCCGCAGCGAGACCGAGTGAAATGGCGGGCATTGGGACGGGGTCGGCCGAGGATGCCGGTTCATGCTCGATGAAGACGGGCACTATGCCTACGCTGTGGCGCTACGATCTGATGTTCGTCCGCTGATGGCGCTTGATAAATATACGGGTTTGCCGTACATAGAGCTATGGACGTTGAGTTCGACGATGTTAAGGACGCAGCCAACCTTTCCAAACACGGCGTCTCGCTGGCCCTTGGCGCGGTGGTACTCGCAAATCCCATCGGTGAAGTTGTTGATGACCGGCGAGATTACGGCGAGCACCGGATAAATGCCTTCGGTCTGGTAAAGGGCCGTCTGTTCGCCTGCACCTATACGATTCGAAATGATGCGCGCGGATCATCTCGGTACGCCGCGCCAGTAG
>JAXDMU010000116.1:0-2868 GCA_034665905.1 Aliidongia sp.
CGCAACCGGTTCTGCTGATAAAGCGCGTCGTACAGCGGCAGCACCGCGCCGCCCGGATAGCCGAAAATCACCTCGACGCCTTGATCGACCAAAGCCTTCAGGACGATGCCGGCGCCATTCAGTCCGGACTCGGTGTCGTCGCCCGCCATTTTTCTCGGCCCGTCATGCTGCGATGCGGCAAGCCTATGGGGCGCGCGACGACAAGGTCAAGTGACATTGCAAATTATCTGACAAATTTGACTGATAAAATTAACAGAATATTGCGCATCGAAGGTTTGCGCCGCCGGCATCTGATGGCGAAACCAGGTGAATTGCCGCTTGGCATAGCGCCGCGAGGCTTGTTGCGCCTGCGAAATCGCGGCGTCGAGCGTGAGGTTTCCCGCGAGATAGGCGGCCAGTTCCGGCACGCCGACCGCTTTCATCACCGGCAAGGCCGGGTCGAGGCCGCGCCCAATCAGGGCGCGCACCTCGTCCAGCACCCCGGCCGCGACCATGCCGGCAAAGCGGGCATCGATCGCGGCATAAAGCGCCTCGCGCGGGGGCAGCAGGGTGAAGATCAGCGGATCGAGCCCGCTCGGCGCGCTCGGTTGCGCCTGCTGCCACTCGGTCAGCGGGCGCCCGGTCGCGGCCACCACCTCATAAGCGCGGAGCAGCCGCTGGCTGTCGCCGGCCGCGATCCGCACTGCACCGGCCGGATCGAGGCCGGCGAGTTCATCGCGAAATGCGGCACCACCCAACTCGGCATGACGCTGGCGCGCGGCTTGGCGGACCGCTTCGGGGATCTCGGGCACGGGCGCGATGCCATAGAGCAGGGTGCGCAGATAAAGCCCGGTGCCGCCGCACAGAATCGGCAACCGCCCGGCCGCGGCGGCCTGCTCGATCTCGTGGCGCGCCAGCCCGGCCCAGCGCGCGGCCGAACAGAGTTTGCCACCGTCGAGGATGCCGTACAGCCGATGCGGCGCCCGCGCCAGATCGGCCGGGGCCGGGCGGGCCGTGACGATTTCCAGATCGCGATAGATCTGCATCGAATCGGCATTGATGATCGTGCCGCCGAGCCTTTCGGCCAGCCCGAGCGCCAGGGCCGACTTGCCGCTGGCGGTCGGGCCGGCGATGACGATGATGCGGGTGTTCATGGCCGCAAGGGATACCAGGACGGCCGACGCTTGCAAGTGCGGCGCCGAGCGTCGATAAAGCGGCACCATGCCCGATCGCGTCTTGACCCTGATCGCCGCCGAAACCGGCGCCCCGCTTGAGCCCGGCCTCGTTGCCGAATTGCGCCGAACCCTGCACGGGCTCGGCGCGGAAATCGGCACCCCGGTCTGGCTGAAGCCCGGATTTGTCTGCGATCTCGATTACGCCGATCTGCATGATGACCAAGCTGATGCCGCGGCACGGCGGCTGCTGGGGGCTTTGCCGGTCGATGTCGTGGCGCAGCCCAAGGCGGAGCGGCGCAAGCGCCTGCTGGTCGCCGATATGGAATCGACGCTGATCCGCAACGAAATGCTCGACGAACTGGCCGATTATGTCGGCGCGCGCGCGCAGGTCGCCGACATCACAGCGCGGGCGATGAATGGCGAACTTGATTTCGAGGGCGCGGTCGAGGCGCGTGTCGTATTGCTGGCAAATCTGCCCGCCTCGGTCCTCGAAGACTCCTCGGCGCGCATCGAACTGATGCCGGGTGCGCAGGCACTGGTCGCGACGATGCGCGCGCACGGCGCGGCAACCGTGCTGGTGTCCGGCGGCTTTCGGTATTTCACGCGCAAGGTTGCCGGTATGCTCGGGATCGACGCCGAATTCGGCAATGATCTGGTGATCGAGGCGGGCCGGCTGACCGGTGCCGTGACCAAGCCGATCCTCGGCCGCCGGGCCAAATACGACACGCTGATCCGGGAGGCCGCGGCCGCCGGCCTGCCGCTCGCGGCTAGTTTGGCGGTCGGCGACGGCGCCAACGATCTCGACATGATCCTCGCCGCCGGCCTCGGCATCGCCTTCCACGCCAAACCGGCCGTCGCCGCCCGCGCGAAATGGCGCATCGAGCATGGCGATCTGACGGCGCTGCTCTATGCCCAGGGCTATCGCGCGGAGGAGATCGTCGGGGGCTGACGGACGCGGCATGCTCGATAGCGGGCAAGCCTTGACGGTCGCGCCGGGCTCTGATGTCCGCTTCAGCGGCGATATGGTACAGTTGGTCCCGACGCCCGCTTCGGAGGTTGCAGCAGAATGACCGATGAACCCGATAGCCTCGTCCTACAGCACCTCCGCTCCATCAGGACCGACCTAGCCGCGCTGCGCGAGGACGTGAAGGACATCAAGCGCCGAATGACATCGTTGGAAACTGCCGTCGGCAGCATGGCCGCCACCGAATTGAGCCATTATGCCAACGGAGCCCTGCGCGCCGACCGAACGGATGACCGGTTGGACCGGATCGAGCGCCGGCTTGACCTTACCGAGGCAGGATGATGACCACCGTTCCCTTTGATACCCCCTCAAGCTTGCCGATCGCCTTCAGGCGACGGGTTGACCGCGGACCAGGCCCGTGGTGCGGCAACAGCCCTGGCCGAAGCGATGACTGAGGTTTCCGCGACGAAAGGGGATCTTGTGAATCTTGCCAGCAAGGTGGACGTATCCGACGCTAAAACCGACATCATCAAGTGGATGTTCGGCACGATCGGCTTTCAGACCGTGATCATCATAGGGGCGGTTATTGCCCTCGCACGCCTGTCTCACCCTTGACCTTTCAGCCCGTCCCGACCGCGCGTACTACGCGCGCGACGCTCGCCAAATCGGGGGAGATCGAAATGCCCGGCGGTGGGGCAGGAACCCCAATCCACCGTGCCGATCGCCCGGTGTCTGCGCGCCATACGGACA
>JAXDMU010000117.1:0-11406 GCA_034665905.1 Aliidongia sp.
GATCCATCATCGGGAGATTATGACTCGATATCTCGACGGATGCCAGAATGGCTTTCAGGCGAACCAGCCGGCAGCGCTCAGGTTACGGCTGACGTGCGGCGCCTTGGGCTGCGCTGCGCGGCGCAACCAATCCGGTTCGATGGGGTTGGACTCCCTGAATTCGGCTCCAAGGAGAAGTTTCATGTCCAAGACCGTATTGAATATCGCGCAGCGTGCCGCGCTCGCGACCTTGTTGTTGGCGACTGTCTCGGCCTGCTCGTCGTCGGACACGCCGCAAGCGAACGCGCCTCGCGACGCGTCCACGGTCGGTTCGCCGATCAACAACGGCCCAGACCCGAACATCAACAACCGCAATCGAGGGAATTGATCGGCTTCTTGCCGGAAAGGCCGGTCAGCCCCCTGAGCCGGCCACCGTCTCGTTGTGCCGCACGATGGCGCTCACCGGTACCAACCGGAATCCGCGCGCTTCGACCGCGGGCAGCCAGCGGCGCAGTTCGATCAGCGTCGGCGCGTGCGGATGGCCGATGGCGATGGCGATGCCGGTGCGGCGCGCCACCGCCTCGGTCTTTGCCAATGCGCCGGCCACCGCCGGATCGGACGGGTCGTCATCAAGGAAAATATCGCGCGCCGCATGCGGTAGCCCGATCCCGACCGCCAGTTCGATCCCGACCGAGCGCGGCGTCGTCCGCGAATCGAGAAAGAACAATCCCCGCTCGCGCAGCATCGCCAGGACGGGCGCCATACCCTGCGGCCATTCGGTGAAGCGGCTACCCATGTGATTATTGACGCCGACGATGCCATCGATGCGGCCCAGATCCCAGATCATCCGGCGCCGGATCTCGTCCTCGTCCAGCCCGAGTGTCAGTGCGTTCGGTCCCGGATCGATATGGGCACCGCGCGGCTCCATCGGCACATGCAGCATGATTTCATGACCGTGCGCGCGCGCCGCACCGACCTGGGCCGGTAACTCCTCGGCATAGGTCATGAAGGACAGCGTCAGCGGCGCCGGCAAGCCCGCCGCCTCGTCGGAGTGACGCCTGTCCAGCCCCATATCGTCGATCACAATCGCGATCATCGGCCTGCCGTCTTCCGGGCCGGCGGTCGCGGCATTGTGACGCCAGGCGGCCGATATGGCCGGAACCGGTGCCCGCGACGGCGGGGTGAACGCCGGGACCGCAGCGGCGGGACGCGGCGGCGGCACGATCTCGACCGAGTGGGAAGGCTCCGCCATCGTTTCCCGCTTGACCGCTCCGGCACCGGCCAGCGGGTCGTGAAGCACCGAACCGGACGCGATGGACAATGGCAGAGTTGCGACTCGATGCGGCTTTGCCGGGATCAGCTGCCAAGCCAGCATGCCGCACGCCAGCATCACGGCCACAGTCGCAACCGCGATCTGCGCCTTTGCACCGAAACCACCTCGCCGATGCCTCATGAAGCCTGTCCCCGTCGTGGTCTGCGCGTTGTAGCCGGTTTGCGTCCCTGGCGTCAGCCCCATCGCACGTCGGTCGCGCGCGAGATCGTCTGTCGTGGCGCTTCCTGGACGCGCTCCATGCTGATATATCGAACAATCGTCCCCGCGACCGAACGGTTCAGATGTTCCTGCTCATCGATAACTATGACAGCTTCACCTACAATCTCTGGCATTACCTGTCGGAGCTTGGGGCGGAGACCGTCGTCCACCGTAATGACGCCCTGAGCGTGGCCGAGGCGCTGGCGCTCGATCCGCAAGGCATCATCATTTCACCGGGGCCGGGCGTGCCGGGACAATCGGGCATCACCGTGCCGCTGGTCGCCGCGGCCGGCCCCATCCCGCTGCTCGGCGTGTGCCTGGGCCATCAGGCGATCGGCGAAGCCTATGGCGGGCGCATCGCCCGTGCGCCGACACCGATGCATGGCAAGGTCAGCCCGATCGAACATGACGGCACCGGCGTGTTCGCCGGGCTCGACAATCCCTTCACCGCGATGCGCTACCATTCGCTGATCGTCGAGCGTGCGTCGCTGCCATCCTGCCTGCGGATCAATGCCTGGACCGCCGATGGTCTGATCATGGGGCTGGAGCATCGGAACCTGCCGCTCTACGGAGTGCAATTTCACCCCGAAAGCATCGCGTCCGAGGGTGGTAAACCCTTGCTGAAGAACTTCCTTTCGGCCGCGACTCAGTTGGTGCCGGCCGCGTGACCGCTGCAACACCCACCTTCAAAGGCTGGCTCGACCTTCTTGCCAACGGGCATCGCCTGACCGAGAGCGAGGCGGAAGCCGCCTTCGAGACCATGATGTCGGGCGACGCGACGTCGGCGCAAATGGGCGGCTTCCTGATGGCGATGAGGGTGCGCGGCGAAACCGTGGCGGAGATCACCGGAGCGGTGCGCGCGATGCGCGCCCGCGCGCTGACGATCGAGGCGCCGCGCGGGGCGATCGACCTGTGCGGTACCGGCGGCGACGGTGGCGGCACCTTCAACATCTCGACCGCCGCCGCCTTCGTCGTCGCGGCCTGCGGCGTGCCGGTGGCCAAGCACGGCAACCGGAACCTCTCGTCGAAATCCGGCTCGGCCGACGTGCTGGTGGCGCTGGGCGTCAATATCGACGCGCCGATGACGATCGTCGAACGCGCCGTGACCGAGGTCGGCATCGGGTTCATGATGGCACCGCGCCATCACGCGACGACGCGCCATATCGCCCCGACCCGCGTCGAACTGGGCACGCGGACGATCTTCAACCTGCTGGGGCCACTGTCCAATCCAGCCGGGGTTACCCGTCAGGTCGTCGGCGTCTTCGCCGCGCAATGGGTCCGGCCGGTGGCTGAGGTGCTGCACCGGCTGGGCACCACGGCCTGCTGGGTCGTGCATGGCGACGGCTTCGACGAATTGACCACCACCGGCCCCAGCGTGGTGACCGCGCTCAAAGACGGCATCCTGACCGACTTTACCCTGGATGCCGGCGAAGCGGGCCTGCCCAAGGCCGAGCGATCCGATCTGGCCGGTGGCACGCCGGAGGAGAACGCCCAAATCATGCGCGCGCTGTTTGCCGGCCGGATCGATCCGATTCGCGACGTCGTACTGCTCAACGCCGCAGCCGCATTGGTCGTCGCCGGAAAAGCGGCCTCGTTGCGCGACGGCGTCGCACTGGGCGCCGACGCGATCGACAGCGGCCGGGCCGCCCGGATCTTGGACCATCTGGTCGCCTTCACCACATCAGAGTCATGACCGATATCCTTGCCGAGATCATCGCGCGCAAGCGCCTCGACGTCGCCACCGCGCGCGCGGCAACGCCGGTCGATGCGCTTGAGCGGATCGCACGCGCGGCATCACCGTCGCGCGGCTTCATCGCCGCCCTGGGCCACGCCGTCGAGGACGGCCGATACGGGCTGATCGCCGAGATCAAAAAGGCGTCGCCAAGCCACGGCCTGATTCGCCCCGATTTCAATCCGGCCACCATCGCGGCGGCCTATGAATCGGCCGGCGCCACTTGCCTTTCCGTGCTCACCGATGCGCCGTATTTCCAGGGTAGTCCGGCCGATCTGCGCACCGCGCGCGCCGCCTGCGCACTGCCGGTGCTGCGCAAGGATTTCATGATCGACCCCTATCAGGTGATCGAGGCGCGCGCGATCGGGGCAGATTGCATCCTGCTCATCATGGCGGCCCTCAGCGACGATCAGGCGGCCGAACTGGAGGCGACCGCGCGGGAGTTCGGCCTTGATGTGCTGGTCGAGGTGCATGACCGCATCGAACTCGATCGGGCGCTGCGGCTGAAGACGCCGTTGGTCGGTATCAACAACCGCAATCTCAAGACTTTGAAGACCGATCTCGCCACCAGCGTCGAACTCGCCGCCGCCTTGCCGGCCGATCGGCTGGCGGTCAGCGAAAGCGGCTTGCAGACACCGGCCGATCTCGCCCGCATGGCCGCGATCGGCGTGCGCCGCTTCCTGGTCGGCGAGTCCCTGCTGCGCCAAGCCGATATCGCCGCAGCGACCCGCGCCCTGCTGGCGGCGCCATGACCGGCCTCACGCATTTCGATGCGGAGGGCAAGGCCGCGATGGTCGATGTCTCAGGCAAGCCGGAAACCGATCGGGTGGCGACGGCCGCAGGCCGAATTACCATGCAGCCCGAAACGCTGGCGCTGATTCGCGACCATGCCGTGGAAAAAGGCGACGTGCTGTCGGTCGCGCGACTCGCCGGTATCATGGGCGCCAAGCGTACCCCGGATCTGATCCCGCTGTGCCACCCGCTGGCGCTGAGTTCGGTGCGCGTCGAACTAAAGCTTGCGCCCGAGCAGGACGCCGTTCTGATCGAAGCGACCTGCCGGCTCGTCGGCCGCACCGGCGTCGAGATGGAAGCCCTGACCGCCGTGGCCGTGGCCGCCCTGACGGTTTACGACATGTGCAAGGCGGCCGATCGCAGCATGGTCATCGGCGAAATCCGGCTGACCCACAAATCCGGGGGAAAATCCGGGGTTTGGCAGGCCGGTCCGTGATCTCGGTCGAGGACGCGCTGGCCCGCATCCGTGACAGCCTCACGCGCTTGCCGGCCGAATTGGTCGGGCTCAATGACGGGTTGGGCCGCGTGCTGGCCGAAGATCTGGCGTCGCGCCGGAGCCAGCCGCCCTTCGCTGCGTCCGCCATGGATGGCTACGCGCTGCGAGCGGCCGATCTCGCGACAGTGCCAACGCGGCTGAAACTCGTCGGATATGTCCCGGCCGGTGCCCGGCATGACGGCATCGTCGGCCCCGGCGAGGCCGTCCGGATTTTCACCGGAGCGCCGATTCCGGACGGCGCCGATACGGTGATGATCCAGGAAGACACCGAAGCCGAGGGCGATTTCGTGCTGATCCGCACAGCCCCGGTGCTCGGCCAGCATATCCGCGCGGCCGGCACCGATTACGTCGAGGGCCAGATCGGACTCGCCGCCGGTACGCGGCTGGGTGCGCGCGATCTGGGTCTCGCCGCTGGCATGAACCGGCCGTGGCTGATGGTCCATCGCCGGCCCCGCGTCGCCCTTCTGCCGACCGGCGATGAAATCGCCCTGCCCGGCGACCCGGTCGGGCCGAATCAGATCGTCAGTTCCAACGGTACAGCGCTTGCCGCGATGATCGCCGGGGCCGGCGGCATCCCGGTGCAACTCGGCATCGGCCGCGACGACACGGCGGCGCTACGGCGCCTGGCCGAGGGTGCTGCCGGTGCCGATCTGCTGGTGACGATCGGCGGCGCCTCGGTCGGCGAACATGATCTGGTCCAATCGGCCTTGGGTGAGGCCGGACTCGATCTCGATTTCTGGCGGATCGCCATGCGGCCGGGCAAGCCGCTGATGTTTGGCCGAATCGGGGCCACAGCGGTGCTGGGCTTGCCCGGCAATCCGGTCTCGGCCCTGATCTGCGGGCTGCTGTTCCTGGTGCCGGCGCTGGAACGGCTTCAAGGGTTGCCTGGAGAGGCACCGGCCACCGAGCCCGCGCTGGCCGCGACCGACCTGCCGGCCAACGACCGCCGCCAGGATTATCTGCGCGCGCAGCTTCACGCCGATGACGAGGGACGCTGGCACGCGACCCCGTTCCGCCGGCAGGATTCCTCGATGATGTCCACGCTGGCAGCCGCCGACGCGCTGATCGTGCGGCCGCCCCACGCGCCCGCCGCACCGGTTGGAGCCCCGATCCGCATTCTTCGCCTGGCACGCCGCGGCATCTGGATCTGATCCGAAATTTTCTACGGAAGGTCTTGACGGCGCCCCGGAACCAAACTAGAACATCAGTTGACGTTTTTGTTTTGTTCTGAGTGCGTCGCGCCAGTTGCCCGCTTTCCGGGTCCGGTGCGACTGGGGGATGGCCAATGTTGACCAAGAAACAACATGAACTTTTGATCTTCATCCAGTCTCGACTGGCCGAAGACGGCATTTCGCCGTCGTTCGAGGAGATGAAGGACGCGTTGAATCTCAAATCCAAATCCGGAATCCACCGGCTGATCAGCGGGCTGGAAGAACGCGGCTTCATCCGGCGGCTGGCCCACCGCGCACGGGCGCTCGACGTGGTGCGGCTACCGCCCGGCATACCGCCGGCCTTGGCGGATCGGACCAAGTTTTCACCGACCGTCATCAAGGGCGATTTCAAATCGGTTCTGATCGGCACCGCGCCCTCGGGCCAGGCCGAGACGGTGCAACTGCCGCTTTACGGACGGATCGCGGCCGGCACACCGATCGAAGCGTTGCGCGATGCGACCGTCACGGTCGATATTCCGGCGACGATGCTGCATAGCAGCGTCGAGCATTACGCGCTGGAAGTCGAGGGCGACAGCATGATCGACGCTGGCGTGCTCGATGGCGATACGGTGGTGATCCAGCGTTGCGACAGCGCCGAAAACGGCTCGATCGTCGTCGCCCTGGTCGATGACAATGAGGTCACACTGAAGCGACTGCGCCGCAAGGGCGCCTCAATCGCGCTGGAGCCAGCCAACAAAAATTACGAAACACGAATCTTCGGCCCCGATCGCGTCAAGGTTCAGGGACGGCTGGTCGGGTTGCTTCGGCAATATTGATTCCCGTCGCCGCGCCCGCGTCACGGAACTCCAATTTGCATCGTCTGTTGGGGTGCAACGTTCGGGAGTTTCATCATGCCACGCGGCGACAAATCGAAATACACCGACAAGCAGAAACGCAAGGCGGCCCCTATTGCCGGGCAGGCTTCAAAGTCCTTCTTCGCCCCTACTCCGCTCGCCGCCGGAAGATCCCCAGCGCCATCTCGTCCTGCTGTTCCTGTTCGCGCTTGCCGCGCCGTCTGCTGGCGCGCTCCGCCGCCGCTTCGGCGGCGAGTTCGAATTTTTTCAGCTCGGCGAACGTGTCCTTCAACGCATCGCGCGCCTGGGTCACCTGTTCGGCCACTTCAGCGATCGAGCGGTTGAGCTTGTGGCGGCGCTCGACCAGTTGGGCGGCATAAGCATCGAAGGTCAGGCGCGCCTCGAAGGATTTCTCGGCCTCGGCCTGTTCGGCGAGCTTTTCCAGTTCGAGACGATCGAGATCGCCGTGCAGGCGGTCTTCCAGCCGCAGCAGTTCGGCCAACCGGCGCTGCGCCTCATCGACATGCCATTTATGGAGCCGAATCTGGCTTTCGAAATGTTTCATCAGGGCGCTCCGGCCAGAAGTTCGGCCAAGGCGGCATAGCCCTCGTCGAGCGTCGCCTGGGCGTTCTTGCCCTGGCGCAGGAAATCCTCAATTCGCGGGTAATATTGGATCGCCTCGTCAATCGCGGCGTCGCTGCCGGGCCGATAGGCGCCGAGGCGGATCAACTCTGCCATATTCTCGTAGGTCGCCAGGATGGCGCGGGCGCGGGTCACCAAAGCATTCTCTTCCTCGCTGTTGCAGCCGGGCATGGTCCGCGAGACCGAGCGCAGGATATCGACCGCGGGATAGCGGCCGCGCTGGGCGATCGCGCGGTCGAGCACGATATGGCCGTCGAGGATACCGCGCACGGCGTCGGAAATCGGCTCGTTATGGTCGTCGCCCTCGACCAGCACGGTGAACAGGCCGGTGATGCTGCCGCCGCCGACGCCGGGTCCGGCGCGCTCCAGGAGACGCGGCAGTTCGCCGAATACGGTCGGCGTATAACCCTTGCTGGCCGGCGGCTCGCCGGCCGACAGGCCGATCTCGCGTTGGGCCATGGCGAAGCGAGTGACACTGTCCATCAGGCACAGCACATCCTGGCCGGCATCGCGGAAATGCTCGGCCACCGTCAAGGTCGCGTAAGCCGCCTGGCGCCGGACCAAGGCACTTTCGTCCGAGGTGGCGACGACGACGACGCTGCGCGCCAGCCCCTCCTCGCCCAGATCGTCCTGAATGAATTCCTGAACCTCGCGGCCGCGCTCGCCGATCAGGCCGATGACAGCGCAATCGCTGGCCGTGTTGCGCGCCAGCATCGATAGCAGCACGGATTTGCCGACACCGGAGCCGGCGAAGATCCCCATGCGTTGGCCCCTACAGCAGGTCAGGAAGGTATTGAGTGCGCGTACACCGAGATCGATTTTACCCTCGACCCTACTTCGACGATGGGCTGGCGGTGGGCTGTTGCGCAGCGGATGTGCGACAGATCCGCGCGGCAGCGGCCCCTTGCCGTCGATCGGCTCGCCAAATGCGTCGACCACCCGGCCGAGCCAGCCGGCACAGGGAAAGAGTGCCGGCGGCGTCGATGCGACATCGACCCGGCAGCCCAGGCCAATCCCGGTCAGCGTACCGAAAGGCATGGCCAATGTGCGTCCCGCTCGAAACCCGACGATCTCGCACGGCACCGCCCGCCTATCATTGGCGGTCACGATGCAGCGTCCGCCGATCGACAAATTCCGTTGAATCCCGCCGATCTCGACCAGCATGCCGAGTATCGCCGTCACCCGGCCATAATAGTGATAGCTTGCCAGCGCATCGATCGCCTGAGATATACCGTCGAGCAGCATCCTCTTGTTCCGATCAGGTTGCCATGGCCCGAGGCCCCGTCGCCGCCGCGGCCAGCACGAGGCATGATGGGAACAGTTGATTAACCATCGTTTAACGTCGCAAGGACTGCTACCATTGGACGCTACCGAACTTTCTTCGCGCTCAAGACTTTGTTAACATAGTGGGGCACAACCTGTTAACGTTAACCTATATGATAGAGTGCGACTGGCCTATTCAGGGAGACCATCATGCGGGTTCTGATCGTCGAAGATGATACCGCCACCTCCGCGAGTATCGAGTTGGTGCTGAAAGCCGAAGGGTTCATCTGCGATACGACGGATCTGGGTGAAGACGGGTTGGAGATCGGCAAGCTCTACGATTACGACATCATCATCCTCGATCTGATGCTGCCCGACATCGACGGGTACGAAGTCCTCCGCAGGCTGCGCGCCGCGCGGGTCCGCACGCCGATTCTTATCCTGTCCGGTTTGGGCGAACTTGATCACAAAATCAAGGGGCTGGGGTTCGGTGCCGATGATTTCCTGACCAAGCCTTTCGACAAGCGCGAGTTGGTCGCCCGCATCCATGCGATCATCCGGCGGGCCAAGGGGCATTCCGAGTCGATCATCCGGACCGGTCGTTTCACGGTCAATCTCGACACGCGCACGGTCGAGGTGGACGGCAAGCCGCTGCATCTGACCGGCAAGGAATACGGCATTCTGGAACTTCTCTCGCTGCGCAAGGGCACGACCCTGACCAAGGAGATGTTCCTCAACCATCTCTATGGCGGCATGGACGAGCCCGAACTGAAGATCATCGACGTGTTCGTCTGCAAGCTACGCAAAAAGATGTCGACCGCGACCGCCGGAGAAAATTACATTGAGACGGTCTGGGGCCGTGGCTATGTGCTGCGCGACCAGCCGACGCCGGAAAATGCCGGTGCCACGCGCAACCCAAGTTCGGCCCAGGCGGTCGTTTGACGCTGGCCGCCGGGGCGAACCGTCCCGGCGATAAAGTGCGGCACGTTTCGCGCCGTGAGTTGTTCTGGGGCTTTCTGCTGGTCGGATTGCGCGGCTTCGGTGGCGTATTGCCCTGGGCTCGGCGATGGAGGAGTTTGTCGAACTCTACAGCCTGTGCAATCTGCTGCCCGGCGCGAATGTCGTAAACCTGTCCGTGGCGCTGGGCTGCCGTTTTCAGGGTGCGACCGACGCCATCGCGGCCATTGCCGGGCTGATGACCATGCCGCTGGCGATCGTGCTCGGCCTGGGCGCGCTCTATGAGCGCTATCGCAGCCTGCCCGAGATCGGTCCTTGCTGCATAATCTGAGCGCCGTCGCTGCCGGATTGATCCTGGCGACCGGCTGCAAGATGGCGCGGTGGGCTCGGCATCATGGAACCATCCGCTCCGAGTCCGCCATGGCATCCAGCGCCATCAGCCGTCCCCTGATCATCGTGCGGGTTTCTTGGGCAATGGCCGGGAGTTGCTTGACAAGCGCCCGGGCCATCGGCAAGTCGCCCGCGGCACTCGCCATCTCGATACTTTCCGCCAGTTTCTCGAGCCTACGAGCGCCGAGATTGCCCAATACCCCCTTCAACTCATGCGCTTCCTGCTCAAGATGAACGAGGTCCGCAGTACCGGTGAATTCCTCGATTTTCCGGAACCAGTCGCCCTCGCCCTTGAGATAGGCGAGCAGGACATTGGCGAACGGACGTTCCGTCATCATTTTACCGATGGCGTTGAGGTGATCGGTATCGAGGACCGGAAGCTCCTCGTCGGTCGCGCCCCTGTCATCATGTCGTGCAGCATAGACGTCGCCACCAAGCCAACGCTCGACCGTACCGAGAAAGGTCGCCATCTCGAACGGCTTCGAGACGTAGTCGTCCATACCCGCGGCCAGACAGGCCTCCTGATCGACGCGCATCGCGCCGGCAGTCATCGCGATAATCGGAACACGTCGCCCTCCCGCTTCGAGCGCTCGGATCTCGCGCGTCGCATGCAGCCCGTCCAGGATGGGCATCTGCACGTCCATCAGAATGGCATCGTAACGGTGTTTGCGCCAGGTATCGACCGCCTGCCTGCCGTCCGATGCCAGATCGACCTCATGACCGGCTTCGGCCAGGAGCGTGAGCGCGATTTGCTGATTGATCAGGTTGTCATCGACAATCAGGATGCGGCCCTTGACCGAGGACGGCGCGGTGATGCCGCGAAAATCGAGCGCGCCCGCCTTATCGGGCGGGGTGCCAATGATCCGCAGCAGGCAATCGACGAGAATTTTTTGACGGACCGGCTTGGTAAGCCGCGCGTCGAAAGCCACCGATGTCGACCTGCCGTCGCACAACAGCACGCCGCCCGACGAAGCCAGGACAAGCTTGGGCTGCGGCCAATCCTTGCCAGCACGGATCATCCCGGCGAGGTCCTCGCCCGAATGTTCCGACATCATCTGATCGGTCAGCACGATGTCGATCGGCTGACCGATCCGCTGCGCGGCGCGCAGGATTGAGAGCGCGGCCATGCCGCTTGCGGCTTCGTTGACGATCATGCCGTGCGATGCCAGCTCGCGGTTGAAGATCGTCCGGTTCATCGCCGTATCATCGACCACGAGTATCCGCATGCCGGCGAGTTGTTCCGGCGTGTTCGGCACCGACGGCACGAACCCGGCCACCTTCGGCAACGCCAGCTCGACCCAGAACGTACTCCCGCCGCCGGCTCGGTCCTCGACGCCGATCCGCCCGCCCATGAGGTCGGTCAATTGTTTGCAGATCGCCAAACCGAGCCCAGTCCCGCCGAATCGTCGGGTGATCGAAACATCGGCCTGTTCAAATTTTTGGAAGAGCCGTGCCTTGGCAGCAGGATTCATGCCGATCCCGCGATCATGGACCGCAATCCAAATCCGGCCATCAGGCAGGCCCCGCGCCTCGACTTCGACGACGCCCTGTTCGGTAAATTTGATGGCGTTGGAGACGAGGTTGAGGATGATCTGCCCCAGGCGCGTCGGATCGCCATG
>JAXDMU010000118.1:0-8074 GCA_034665905.1 Aliidongia sp.
ACCGGCTGCTGCCCGGCAATCCGGCGCTCAATATCGCGGTGCGCTGGCGTCTGGTCGGCCAGCTCTCGACCGGAGAACTGGAGCAGGCGTTCCGGCTGATCCTGTCGCGCCAGGAATCCCTGCGCACGGCCTTCGTCGAACAGAATGGTGATCTGGTTCAGATCGTCAAACCGCTGGTACCCTTCCAGATGCGGGTCATTGATCTGCGGGGGCGGTCGGCGGAAGTCGCCGAAGCGGAGATGGAGCGGCTGACCAAGCTCGAAGCCCTGGCCTCGTTCGATCTGACCGAGCCGCCGCTTCTGCGCGTGACTCAGTTGCGGGTGCGTGACGATCAGTCCGTTTTGCTGCTGACGATGCATCATTGCATCGCCGATGGCTGGACGGTCGGCATCCTGGCCCGCGAGATGGGCGAGATTTGCGCAGCCCTGCAAAACGGCCGTCTCCCGACTTTGCCGCCCCTGTCGGTGAATTACGGCGATGTGGCGCTACGCCAGCGCGACCGGCTGGCCCATTCCGATTTCCGAGCGGACGAGGCGTTCTGGCGCCAGGCATTGCACGGCCTGAAGCATTTCGAACTCCAGCCGGATTTCCCCCGCCCGATCGAGCAGACGTCGAACGGTGCGATCGTCTCGATCCTGCTGCCGAAACCGATGACCGACGAGTTCGCCCTGCTGGCCCGCCGCAATGGCTGCACGCTGTTCATGGCGGCACTGGCGACGCTCTATACACTGCTCTACCGATATTCCGGCGAAACCGACATCGCGCTCGGCACGCAGACCGCGGGGCGCGACGAGGTCGATGTCGAAAGCCTGGCCGGACTGTTCATCAACACGCTCATCCTGCGCGCCGATCTGTCGGGCGATCCGCCTTTCGCCGAGCTGCTCGACCGCGTTCGGGACGTTGTCGGCGATGCCTTCGAACATCAGCAGCTCCCGCTTGAGCGGGTGATCGAAATCGTCGCACCGAAACGCGATCTCGGCAGAAACGCGTTGTTTTCGCTGAATTTCATCTTTCAGCGTTCCTTCATCGAGAATGCCACCTATGGCGGCTTCGACCTGATCGACATGCCGTCCCGTTCTGCGGGCGCCTTGTATGATCTGAATTTCTTCATGGTCGGACGGCCCGAAGGCTGGCGTATCTCGTGCGAATATAACACCGATCTGTTCGAGGAAGCGACGGTACGGCGCCTGATCGAGTATTTCCGAAATCTGATGCAGGCGGTCATCGCTCAGCCGGATGCGAAAATCGCCGAACTGCCGATTCTGAGCGAGACGGAACAGAGCGCGCTTATCACGGCGGCGAACGGGACGACGGCGCCCTATCCGCGGGACGCGGCACTGCCCGTCTTGTTTGCCAGCCAAGCGGCGGCGACGCCGGCGGCTCTGGCCGTGACCTGCCTCGGCCAGTCCTTGACGTTTCAGGAACTCGATCAGGCTTCCTCGCGGCTGGCCCATCATCTCGGTACGCTCGGTGTCGAGGGCGGGTTGGTCGGGGTGATGCTCGACCGTTCGCTGGATCTGCCGGTGGCCCTGCTCGGTATCCTCAAGGCTGGTGCGGCCTATGTCCCGCTCGATCCCGGTTATCCGACCGTGCGCCTCCGCCAGATCGTCGAGGACGCTCATCTGGTGGCGATGGTTACCCATAGCGATCTGCGGGACCGGCTGCCGGGCGGCAACAGGCCGGCGATCGAAATCGACCGGCTGCCGGCCATGACCGAGCCGGCGTCCTTGCCCGAAATCGCGCCCGATGCGCTGGCCTATGTCATCTTCACCTCGGGTTCGACCGGCCGCCCGAAAGGGGTGCAGATCCCGCATCGCGCCCTGGTCAATCTGTTATGGGCGATGCGAGACCGGCCGGGGCTGTCGGCAGACGATACCTGGCTCGCCGTCACCACGATCGCGTTCGACATCGCGGCCTGCGAGATTTTCCTGCCGCTCATTACCGGCGCCCGGCTGCTCATCGCGACCACGGCCCAGGCGGCCGATGCGCGCGAGCTGCTGCGGCTGCTCGAACGGGAAAGGGCGACGGTGCTTCAGGCGACTCCCGTCACCTGGGAGATGCTGATCGAAGCCGGCTGGCAGCGCTCCCGACCGCTGAAGATGTTGTGCGGCGGCGAAGCCCTGCCGCGCCGGCTGGCCAATCAGTTGCTCGACCGGGGCGGCGAACTTTGGAACATGTACGGCCCGACCGAAACCACGATCTGGTCGGCCGCGTATCAGGTCACCGGGCGCAAGGGCCCGGTTCCGATCGGCGGCATTCTGGCGAATACCCAATTCTATGTCGTCGATCGGCGCGGCGGCCTCGTGCCGCCGGGGGCGCCGGGCGAACTGGCGATCGGCGGCGACGGCGTCGCACTCGGCTATCTGGGCCGCGACGATCTGACCGAGGCCCAATTCCGGCCCGACGCGTTTCGTCCCGGCGGCGGGCGGCTCTACCGCACCGGCGACATCGTCCGATCCCGCCATCCGGGCGAGTTCGAATATCTCGGCCGAACCGACCATCAGGTCAAGCTGCGCGGGTTCCGCATCGAATTGGGCGAAATCGAAGCGGCACTTCTGGCCAATCCAGAGATCGCCGAAGCGGTCGCGACGCTGCATCGCCCGGACAAGGGCGAACCGGCGCTGGCGGCCTATGTCGTGATGGCAAATTCGCCGCACGGCGCGGCCCGTGAAACGATGACCCTGCTGCGTGATCAGCTCGGCCGGTCGCTCCCGAAATACATGCAGCCGAAATTCATCACCCTGCTCGACGCGCTGCCGCGGACGCCAAACGGCAAGATCGACCGTGCCGCCCTGCCGGCTCCTGTGCTGGAGAGCCTGCCCGCCTCACGCGAGCCGTCGCTCCCGCTCGACGGGACGGAGCGGCGGCTCGCCATTATCTGGCGTGCCGTGCTGAACCTCGAGGCGATCGACAAGGCCGCCGATTTTTTCGAACTGGGCGGCCATTCGCTCGCGGCGGCCCGGCTGCTCATGCGCGTCGAGGAAGAGTTCGGGCGAAAAATCAGTCTCGCCAACCTGTTCAAGGCGCCGACGCTCGAAGCGATGGCGCGGCTGCTGAAGCAGACCGATCTACGCCAGCATGATTTTCGACAGGTAGTCCGCTTGCAGACAACCGGACGCAAGCTGCCGATCATCGGCATCAACAATACCGGGCTCTATTTCACCCTCTCGAAGCACCTCGGCGCCAATCAGCCCTTTACCGCGTTGCAATTGTTCGATCCGTCCTTTTCCCGCGACCGGATGCCCGACAATTTCGAGACGGTGGCCGAGCAATATCTCGCCCTGATCCGCGAGGTGCAGCCGGTCGGGCCTTATGCGCTGTTAGGCTGGTGCGTCGGCGGCGCCCTCGCTTACGAAGTGGCGAGGCAACTCGAGGCGGCCGGCGAGACCGTTGCCTTGCTCGCGATGATCGATACCTGGGCGCCGCAATATATCGCCGATCTCGGCCCCGTCCGCGGGCGCCTTGCCGATTATGCCTATCGCTGGCATCTCATTCTCCAGGATTGGCGGCGCGCGCGGCTCGATCCCGGCGGACTCGGGCGGTTCATGCGCAATCGGACCTTCATCCGGCGGATCGGTCAGCGGTTGGGCTGGCAGGACTCGCCCGCATCCGGCGGTGCCGACGCGCCGGGTCAGTATGTCACGTCGGACGGCTATGACCGGTGGCTCCTGGAATATCTCGAACGGATGGTGAAAAATTATCGACCGGGCCGCTATGACGGCAAGATCACGATCTGCCGCAGCGAGGAAGAGCCGCACGGCCTGTTCCTCGACAAAAAGCTGGGCTGGCAGAGATACTCCGGCCAGGACGTCGAACTGGTCACGATCCCGGGCGACCATTTCAGCATTTTCGCCGAGCCGGGCGTGGACCAGTTGGCCCGGCAGATCGCCAGCCGCCTGACCATCGTCGAAGAACCGTTGGAATTTTCAGAAACGACATGAGGGTGGGCGTTTTGCTTTCGACCGGTGCCCTGATTGCGGTCGCCGCCGCGATCTTTCTGATGTCGCAGATTTTGCCGGTCGGCATGCCGACGGCGTCCGGCAACGCGGGCGTGGGCTATGATGTGCTGGGACCGATCGGGGCCGATGGCGGCGGGGACGCGACGCCGTTCGCCGAGATCTGGTATCCCGCGACGCCCGATGCGGCGCCGCGGCCGGTTCTGATTTACCTGCCCGGTTGGGTCGGGACGGCGATCGAGGATGTGTTTCTCATACGCGATCTGGCAAGCCACGGCTTCGTGGTGGCGAGCGTGCGGTATCCGTCGCCTGCGGACCTTGCGACCGACGCGGGCTTGCGCGGCGAGACGCCGGACGAAATGGATTTCTCCTCGCAGCCTGCGTTCGAAAATACGCTGCGGCTGGCGGATGGCAAGGCGCGGTCGCGGGCCCGCAATGTCACCGCGCTGATCGATCGACTGATGCATCTGAGCGAGGATGCAAACAGCCCCGTGGCCGGACGCCTCGATCTCAGCCGAATCGGCGCCTGGGGCTATTCCTTCGGCGGGGCCGCCGCCGCCCAGGCGGCCCGGCAGGATGGACGGATCAAAGCGATCGCCAATCTCGATGGCTGGCTGTTCGCCGAGGCGGCCGCCGACGGCGTGCCGTGCCCGTACCTGAGCGTCAGCGACGCGACGCCGCTACCCGACGAAGCCGATCTCACCGCGCCCGAGGCCCAACGACGCTATACCGCGATTTTGCAGCGCGACGATTACGATCGGCAAGTCGCGGGTCTGAAGCGCCATGGCGGTTTCATGCTGACGATCGACGGCACCAACCACGTCAATTTCTCCGATTACGCCCTGCGATTTCGCAGCCGCCGACTAAGCGGCACCGGGCCGATCGATCCGCGGCGGGCGCTGGTCATTACCGCCGACTATCTGCGCGGGTTTTTTGACGACGCGCTACTCGGGCACCCCTCCGCCCTGCTTCGGGACGGTGCCGCCGGGTATCCGGAGGCGCATCTGCAAATTATCGCAGCGAGCGTCGGCACGGGATTGTGAAGATCGGCCGTTCGGGGACAGAATTCGGCCGGGCCGTGGAAACGGCCGCCAGGCAAGGAGCAGGGCTATGGATGCGAGAAAAGAGAGTGAACCGCCCCCCATGAAGAACCACACGACGGTGGACCGGAAATCCGAGCGTGAACTCGTCGTTACACGAACCTTCAACGGCCCCGCGCGCATCGTGTTCGATGCCTGGACCAAGCCCGAGTTGCCTAAGCGGTGGTGGGCACCGAAGTCGTTTGGCGTGACCTTCCTTTCCTGCGAGGCCGATGTTCGTGCGGGGGGCGCCTACCGTTTCGTGTTCGGCCACCCTGCCTCGGAGCAGCCGATGGCGTTCTTCGGCAGGTACATCGACGTGATACCGCACTCCCGTCTCGTCTGGACGAATGACGAAGGTGGCGAAGGCGGGGCCGTCACCACGGTGACGTTCGAAGAACGAGGTGCCGAGACGCTGGTCGTCATGCACGACCTCTATCCCTCGAAAGAATCTCTCGACGGTGCCATCGACTCTGGGAGTACCTGTGGGTTTAGCGACACGTTCGAGCAACTGGACGAGCTTCTTGCCACCCTGATCGCGCGCCCGTGACAATCATGAAGTCGTCGATCTCGCGGTCGGCCGAACTATTGGCTTCGGCCAATTGGAAGGCAATGGTCCGCTGATTGGAAGAATCATAGCCGCGCTTTGGAAGCACAAATGGAGAAAGCCTTCCCCTGCGGCCCATCGTCACCCTCATCGCCGCGGCCGGTTGAACCCTGCTTGTCCCCACTGGTATCGCCGCGACCGATACATTATATGACCATCTACATGGTCAGGAGCGTGACATGGCGGTGATCAGTCTGGCGGACGCCAAGGCGCATCTGAGCGAGTTGATCGACCGGGTCGAGGCCGGGGAGTCGATCGACATCACCCGGCGCGGCAAGCCGGTCGCGCGGCTCACGGGCGCGGCCCGGCCGCGCCAGCGGGTCGATGCCGCCCTGCTCCGGGCGCTGACGGCAACCATGCCGCCACAGGCCGAGGGCGCCGCCGATCTGGTGCGATCGATGCGGGATGGCGATCGCTACTGATGCTCTATCTCGACACGTCCCTGATTGTCGCAGCACTTTCCAACGAGGCGATGACCGCGCGCGCACAAAGCTGGCTGGCGGAGCAAGATCCGGCGCAATTGCTGATCAGCGACTGGACCCTCACCGAGATGTCCTCCGCGCTGGCGATCAAGCTGCGGCGCGGCCAGATCACGCTGGGACAGCGCGCGGCGGCGCTGGCGATGTTCAACACGCTGGTGGCCGAGAGCTTCACCGTGCTGGCGGTGACGGGCGGGCATTTCCGGGCGGCGGCGAGGTTCGTCGATCAACCGACGCTGGGACTTCTGGCCGGCGATGCCTTGCATCTCGCGACCGCGTCGGAGCATGGCGCCACGGTCCACACGCTCGACCGGCGGCTGGCGGAGGCTGGGCCGGTGCTGGGTGTGCCGACGCGGTTGCTGGTGTGATCTCCAGAGCGCCTCACGCCGACGAGGTTGGTGACGACGGAGGCTGGCGATGCAAAGGTTGACCGAGCAGATTCTGGCGCATGCGGAAGGATTGCCCGAGGGGACCCCCCTGGCAGCGAAGAGCTTACTTCATCTCGGCAATCGAGCCGCGGTGGATCAGGCTTTGTCGCGTCTGACGGAACGTGACCAGTTGATCCGCGCGAGCCGCGGCGTTTATCTCCGCCCGATTGCGAGCCGGTTCGGCACGCGGGCTCCCTCAGTCGAGCAAACAGTCGAGGCGCTGGCCGCCCAACGGGGCGAGATCATCGTCTCGAACGGGGCGGCGGCGGCCAATGCCCTGGGTTTGACGACGCAGGTGCCGATCCGGTCGGTCTATCTGACCTCGGGGCGCAGCCGGACGATGAACCTCGGCAAGCAGGTCGTCGAGCTGCGGCATGCGCCACGCTGGCAATTGACTTTGGCCAATCGGCCCGCGGGCGAAGCGGTTCGGGCGCTGGCTTGGCTCGGCCCGGAAAAGGCCGAGGCGGCGCTCCAGACGTTGAAACGAAAAATGCCGGCGGGCGCATTCGGTGAACTGGTGGCTGTCGCGCCGCAGCTTCCAACCCGGCTCGCCCGGAGCGTGGGCAAGACCGCCTATGGCTGATGTCTTCCTCCGCCTTTCGGCCAAGGATCGCCGCGACGCTCTCGGTGTCGCGGCCGATCGATCGGGGCGTCCGGCGCATCTCCTGGAGAAGGACGTATGGGTGGTCTGGGCGCTTGCCGCCCTCTACGGATCACCCCTCGGCAAGCATCTGGTGTTCAAGGACGGCACGTCGCTGTCGAAAGCCTATCGGGTCATTCGGCGATTCTCCGAGGGTTTCGATCTCACCTACGACATCCGCGCGATCGCGCCGGACTTGGTGGGCGACGGCGACGAAGCGTTGCCGAAGACGCGCAGTGAGGAGAAACGGTGGTCGAGCGAGGTTCGCCGGCGTCTGCCGGGATGGGTCACCGGAACCGCGCAACCCGTCATCGCAAGTGCGTTGGCTGCTGAAGGGCTGACTGCGACGATCCACATCGAAGGTGAGAGATTGTTCATCGACTATGAGGCGGCGGCGACCGGTTCGGGCTATGTAGCACCGAGCGTTATGCTCGAATTCGGGGCTCGCTCGACGGGCGAGCCGGCAAGTTTGCGCGATGTCGCGTGCGACGTGTCCGGTCGGATCGAGGGGGTGGCGTTTCCGACGGCTCGCCCCCGCGTGATGCACGCAGAGCGGACGTTCTGGGAGAAGGCGACCGCGATCCACGTCTTCTGCCTCCACGAGCGGCTGCGCGGTGATCATTTCGCCCGACACTTGCACCGTAATTCTCCAGAATTGAGTAGTCTCGGCCAATCGCAATTCCCGTTGCGCGCCCATTCCGCTCTAGGTGAGAGTCCAGGGCCATAGCCATTGCAAAGCGGGGTTTGAATTTGAACATATGATCAACTTTGGCGATTGAAACTCGCTACAGGAAAAGCTATGCTAGAAGCCGTTTGGAACAAGCTCGGCGCTGGTTGCAGCGATCTTCAGTGTCCCGATCATCAGAAGCAGGAAAGAGAAGGATG
>JAXDMU010000119.1:0-9778 GCA_034665905.1 Aliidongia sp.
CGAAGTCAGCCACGAACGCCTTTTGCGAGTCGCTACAGGCATAGACTTCCGCCAGCGCGCGGAGCTGGGAGTTCGAGCCGAAGACCATATCGACCCGGGTTCCGGTCCATTTCACCGCGCCGGTGGCCCGATCGCGGCCGTCGAACACACCGTCCGAACCCGAGGACGGCTGCCATGCCGTGCTCATGTCGAGCAGGTTCACGAAGAAGTCGTTGGTCAGAGTCTCTGGCCGCTTCGTGAAGACGCCGTGTTGGGACTGTCCGACATTGCCATTCAACACACGCAGGCCGCCGACCAGAACCGTCATCTCAGGTGCGGTCAGTGTCAGCAACTGCGCCCGATCGACCAGCAACTCCTCGGCCGAAATCGAGTAGTTTGTCTTCTGATAGTTGCGGAATCCGTCCGCGGCCGGCTCCAGCACCGCGAAGGATGCGACGTCGGTCTGTTCCGCCGTTGCATCGGTGCGGCCCGGCGTGAAGGGAACCACCACATCCTGCCCGGCATTCTTCGCCGCCTGCTCGACGGCAGCGCACCCGCCGAGGACGATCAGATCGGCGAGCGAGACTTTCTTCCCACCGACCTGTGCGGCATTGAACGCCTTCTGGACGCCGTCGAGGGTTTCGAGCACGGTCGTCAGTTGAGCCGGCTGGTTGACCGCCCAATCCTTCTGCGGTGCCAGGCGGATGCGCGCGCCGTTCGCCCCACCGCGCTTGTCCGAACCGCGGAAGGTTGCCGCCGAGGCCCAGGCGGTCGAGACCAGCTTGGAGACGGAAAGCCCCGAGGCGAGGATCTTCGCCTTGAGGGCGGCGATGTCCGCAGCGTCGATCAGCAGGTGATCGACCGCCGGAACCGGGTCCTGCCACAGCAGCACCTCGGCCGGAACCTCGGCACCGAGATAGCGCACGCGCGGACCCATGTCGCGATGGGTCAGCTTGAACCAGGCGCGCGCGAAGGCGTCGGCGAACTGCGCCGGATTCTCATGGAACCGCTTGGAAATCGGCGCGTAGTTCGGATCGACCTTGAGCGAGATATCGGTCGTCGCCATCATCGGCGCATGCCGGATCGCCGGATCATGGGCATCCGGGACGGTGCCCTTGGCCGAGGCATCCTTCGGCGTCCATTGCCAGGCGCCGGCCGGGCTCTTCGTCGTTTCCCACTCATAGCCGAGCAGGGTGTCGAAATAGCCATTGTCCCATTTGATCGGATTCGGGGTCCAGGCACCCTCCAATCCGCTGGTGATCGTGTGGACGCCCTTGCCGCTGCCGAATTTGTTTTTCCAGCCGAAACCTTGCTCTTCGACGTCCGCGCCTTCGGGTTCACGACCGACCAGGGCGGCATCGCCGGCACCATGGGTTTTGCCGAAGGTGTGGCCGCCGGCAATGAGCGCCACGGTCTCTTCGTCGTTCATCGCCATGCGCGCGAAGGTCTCGCGAATGTCGCGGGCCGCGGCGAGCGGGTCTGGCTGGCCGTTCGGCCCTTGCGGGTTCACGTAGATCAGGCCCATCTGCACGGCGGCGAGGGGATTCTCGAGATCCCGGTCACCGCTATAGCGCTTGTCGCCGAGCCAGGTGTCCTCGTTCCCCCAGAAAATGTCCTCTTCGGGCTCCCAGACATCGGCACGACCGCCGCCGAAGCCGAAGGTCTTGAACCCCATCGACTCGAGCGCACAGTTGCCGGAGAGAATCATCAAATCGGCCCACGAGATCGCGCTGCCGTATTTCTGCTTGAGCGGCCAGAGCAGCCGGCGCGCCTTGTCGAGATTGCCGTTGTCCGGCCAGCTATTGAGCGGCGCGAAACGTTGCGTGCCCGATCCGGCACCACCGCGGCCATCACCGGTGCGGTAGGTGCCCGCGCTGTGCCACGCCATCCGGATGAAGAGCGGCCCGTAATGACCATAATCGGCCGGCCACCATTCCTGCGAATCGGTCATCAGTGCATAAAGGTCCTGCTTCAGGGCCTTGAGGTCGAGCTTCTTGAATGCCTCGGCGTAGCTGAACGCCTTGCCCATGGGATCAGACAGGGAAGAGTTCTGGTGCAGAATCTTGAGGTTCAACTGATTCGGCCACCAGTCACGGTTCGACCTGCTCCCAAAAGTCGTGTGTTTGGCGGCTCCGTGCGTTACCGGGCACTTGCCAGCGCTCTGGCCGTCATTTCCGTCCATATTGCTCTCCAATCTTGGCTGCGTTGATTGACCTGGTCCCTGAGTGAAGACCGTGACGGCTGCGGAAGATAATCCGGTTTCCTAGCCGGCGCGATGAATAAGTGCCAGACAAGCAGCCGCACTGACCGCGCGGGCGCTGTTGAGGCTGCTCAGATTGTCGGCGATCGGCACACGTGGTAAAATGCCGGGTCCTTCGGTTGCTCCCCCGGACAGTCGAGTACGGATAGCTCTAGCGGCATTCCGGTGATAAAGGGAAGCTCCGCGCTTCAATAGATGCGATAGGCACCGCCTATGATGACAGCCTGCCTGACCAGATGAACCTCCGGGACCTCCACTATTTGCTGGCCGTGGCCGAGCACGAGCATTTCGGCCACGCCGCCAAGGCCTGCGGCGTCAGCCAGCCGACGCTTTCTGTGCAGATCCGCAAGCTCGAGGCGCTGGTCGGGGTCGCACTGTTCGAGCGTACCAACAAAAATGTGACGCCGACGGCCGCCTGCGAGCGGCTGATCGGTCATGCCCGTGCCGCCTTGGCGGAGGTGGAGGCAATCTTCGCCGTAGCGCGGGACCTGCGCGACCCGCTGGCCGGACGCTTCCGGCTCGGCATCATCCCGACGCTGGCGCCCTATCTGCTGCCGCTGGTTTTCGCGCCACTGCGCGCGACGCTGCCTGCGCTCGAGTTGGAGCCGTGGGAGGACCAGACCGCAGCACTGCTCGACCGGCTGCGGGCACGCGAGCTGGACGCCGTCCTGCTAGCGACCGAGGCGGAAGGGCCGGACCTCGCGAGCCGGCCACTCTTCGAAGAGCCCTTCCTCGCGGCACTGCCGCCCGAACATCCGCTTGCCGGGAACGAGGTGGTGGCAGAGGCGGATTTGGCGCGGGACATCCTGGTTCTGGCCGACGGACATTGCTTGCGCGGCCAGGCGCTGGCGGCCTGTGGGCACAGTGGGGCACTGGGCGGCGCGTTGCGGGCGGCGAGCCTTTCGACCTTGCTCAACATGGTGGCCGCCGGTTACGGAACGACGCTGATCCCGGGGCTCGCAGCCGGGGCGGCGCAGGATGCGGGGATCGTGCTGCGGCCGCTGGCGGCGCGGGCGGGGCGGATTGTGCGCATCGCCTGGCGCACGCACTTCCCACGGCGCGCGGTCGTGGACGCCGTAGGCGAGGTCATCGCCACGCGCCTGCGCGGCTTCGCGGAAGGGGCGGCCGCGGGCACGGTCTAGCATTGCGGTTGCGACGCCGCCCTAGTTTGGAATCATTCCAGGGAAATGCCGGACGCATACCCAGAACAGCGGTGGGCCGCCTTGAGGAATTGCGATACAAGATTGGTCATGAACGAGATCGGCCCAAACCATCCACCTTTCGAAATCGTGAACCCGGCCGAGCAATTGTTGCCGCTGGTGGTGGCATCGCCCCATAGCGGCCGGCTCTATCCCGAAGATCTGCTGGCGGCATCCCGGCTCGATCCGATGGCGTTGCGTAAATCCGAGGATTGCTTCGTTCAGGACATCTTCGCCGCGGCCCCCGGGCTGGGCGTGCCGCTTATCCACGCGCTGTTTCCGCGCGCCTATGTCGATCCCAATCGCGAGCCTTACGAGCTTGACCCGGTGATGTTCGAGGACGAACTGCCCGATTACGTCAATCGCAGCTCGCCGCGCGTCGCCATCGGCCTCGGCACGATCGCGCGAGTCGTTGCCGATGGTGAGGATATCTACCGCCGCAAACTGCGCTTCGCCGAGGCCGAGCAGCGTATCGATCGGCTGTACCGGCCCTATCACGCGGCCCTCGAACAATTGATCGCGGCCACCGCCCTGCGCTTCGGCGCCTGTCTCCTGCTCGACACGCATTCGATGCCGTCGGCCACCGCGCGCGGTGATCTGACGCGCCGACGCGTCGATATCGTGCTGGGCGACCGTCTCGGCACCTCCTGCCATCCCAGCGTCACCGCCACGGCGGCGGCGCGGCTGAAAGCGCTGGGCTATCATGTCGTCCTCAACGCGCCTTATGCCGGCGGTTTCACCACGCATCATTACGGTCGGCCGGAACGGGGCCGGCATTGCCTTCAGATCGAAATCAACCGCTCGCTCTACATGGACGAGCGCAGCTTCGTCCCCAAGGCCTATCTCGCCACGCTCAAGACCGACATGGCGGCGCTGATCGCCTGTCTCGGCCAGCTCGATCCGGCGGCGCTCGCCGCGGCGTGACGGCTCGGCGATGCTGCCGGTTGCGGTGCCCCGGCCCTTCTGCTTTGATGCGCGCCGCATAGAATCGAGGGCCGCCATCATGGAGTTCGCCGTTCCCCCGCCGCCGATCACGGCCGTTCCCGTGATCGGCGGCGCCGTATTTCCGGTGCGCCGGATCTTCTGCGTCGGCCGCAATTATGCCGCCCATGCGCGCGAGATGGGGCACGATCCCGACCGCGAGCCGCCCTTCTTCTTCACCAAACCGGCCGATGCCATCCTGTTGCCGGGCCAGCCGCTGCCCTATCCGCCAGCAACGGCCGATCTGCATCACGAGATCGAGCTGGTCGTCGCGATCGGCCGCGCCGGTGCCGAGATTCCCGCGGCCCAGGCGCAGGATCACGTCTTCGGCTATGCCGTCGGCCTCGACATGACGCGGCGTGATCTGCAAGGCGAGGCCAAGAAGCTCGGCCGCCCCTGGGACATGGGCAAGGGCTTCGATTTCTCCGCCCCGATCGCGCCCTTGCACCGCGCGGGCGAGACCGGCCCGATCGCCCGCGGCGCCATCTGGCTCGACGTCAACGGAGCGCGGCGCCAGGCCGGCGACATCGCCGATCTGATCTGGTCGGTGCCCGAGGTGATCGCCGCCCTCTCCCGCCTGGTGACACTCGCACCCGGCGATCTCATCTATACCGGCACGCCCGAGGGCGTCGCCGCCACGGTGCGCGGCGACCGGCTGCACGGCCATGTCGATGGGCTGACCGATCTCGATCTGGCGATCGGCCGATGACCCTCACCATCGCCACCTGGAACATCAATTCCGTCCGCCTGCGCATCGCCAGCGTCGAGCGCCTGTTGAATCAGGTCCAGCCGGACATCCTCTGCCTTCAGGAAACCAAGACGCCGGACGAGTTCTTCCCGGATGCCGCGTTCGAGGCGCTGGGCTATCGCCACCGGCTGGTTCACGGCATGAAGAGCTATAATGGCGTCGCCATCGTCTCGCGCATTCCGTTCAGCGAACAACTGACGCTCGATCGCTGCGGCCGGTCCGACTGCCGGCACGGCGTGGTCACGCTCGAAGGCGGCCTTGAGCTGCATAATCTTTACGTCCCGGCCGGCGGCGACATTCCCGACCCGGCGCTCAACGACAAATTCGCCCACAAGCTGGCTTTTCTCGACGAGCTGACCAGCTATTTCGGCGCGGTCGATCGCCAGGGCCGCTCGATGATCGTGGTCGGCGACCTCAACGTGGCACCGCTCGAACATGACGTCTGGTCGCACAAGCAATTGCTCGACGTGGTCAGCCACACGCCGGTCGAGGTCGAGCGCTACACCCGGCTTCAGGCCGCGTCCGGCTTCGTCGATGCCGTGCGCCATTTCGTGCCGGCCGATCGCAAGCTGTATTCATGGTGGAGCTATCGCGCCAAGGATTGGGAAGCGAGCGACCGCGGCCGGCGGCTGGACCATGTCTGGGTGACGCCCGATCTGGTGCCGCGACTCGCCGGTTACGAGATCCTGCGCGCGGTGCGGGGCTGGGAGAAGGCGTCCGACCATGTGCCGGTGGTGGTGCGACTGGGGACTTGAACGGCAGCCAGCCTATCGCCGCGCATCCCAATAGCCGCCTTCGAGCATGCGGGTGACCCGGCCGGATGCGTCGCGCGCGAAGATCACCGGCTCGCCGATCAGGCTGCCCGAGGCCCATTTGAAGCGATCCGACCCGGCCGGGTCGAGATAGATCCGGGCGCCGGCCGCATCCTGCCAGGCGAGTCTGCCCTCGGCGATGATGATCGAGGCGTCGCGCCCACCCGTGCCGTAGGTGCCGACATAGGCTTGCCAGGCCGGATCGGCGGGCGGCGGCGCGACCGGAGGCATGGCGACGGCAAGGGCCGCGGCGGTCAGATCGAGCGCGCGGTCGGCCAGCTTGCCGGGACCATTTTCGTCGGCATTGGTCAGCACCACGACGCCGAGCTTCGTCGCCGGATCGATCACGAGTCGCCCGGCGAACCCGGCCGCCTTGCCGGCGTGGCCGATTCGGATGGCGGTGCCGGCCCGGTACGTCTCCCAACCCAGCCCCTGACCGCCTGAGAAATCCGGGAATGCGGCGTGGATGCGCAGCATTTCGCGCCGACTGCGTGCCGGGAGGATCGGCGACTCGGTCTCGTCGAGCGCCCAGGCGGCGAGTTTGGCCATGTCTCCGGCGGTCGAGACGATCCCGGCGGCCGGCGTCAGCGCCGCCATCGCCAGAAATTCCCGCGGCTCCCGTGCCCCGTCCGGCCCGCGCGCGCCATAGCCTGTCGCGAGATCCGGCATGGTCGCCGCGGGTTCGACCCTGGTGTCCGTCATGCCGAGCGGACGCAGCACATGGGCGGTTAGATAATCGGCATAGCTCCCGCCCGACGCCACCTCGATCACCAGCCCGAGCACGGCGTATCCCAGATTCGAGTATTTCCAGGTAATCTCGGCCGGGATCGCCGGCTCGACATCGGGCAAAGTTTGGATCAGCTGATCGCGTGACGGCATTACCCGATCGGTCCAGGACGCACCCGGCGCCTCGCGCGGCAGGCCGGACAGATGCAGCAGCAGCTCGCGAATCGTGATCGCCGGCCGCGCATCACCAGACAAGTGGAACCAGGGCAGATGCCGCGTCACCGGGTCGTCGAGATCAAGCTTGCCCGCATCGCGCAGCTGGACGATGGCGAGGCCGGTCAGCAGCTTCGACATTGAGCCAAGCCGGAACCGCGTGCCCGGCCCGACCGTCTCGCTTCGGCCCAGATCGGCGAGACCGTAATCATGCCGCCACAGAATGTCGCGGCCGCGGATCACGGCGATACTCAGCCCCGGAATGGCGCGAGCGTGCATGTCCGCGACGATTTCCCGGTCGAGCGTGGCGAAGGCTGCGGCCGTCGGCGGGGTCGGCTCGGCCCGTGCCGTTGCCGTTGCCGTTGCCGTTGCCGCGATAAAACCGGCGAGCAGCGACAGAACCATGCCGTTCCACCATGTTCCGTCGATTGCCGTGCGTCCCATTCGGCCATTCCTTCCTGCCCTTGCCGCGGCGATCATGGCATAACCGATCGATCGAATGGGAGGATGGGTACAATGGCCATAAGAGCGGTCTCTTGACCGCCCGCTTCGCCTATCCCGGCCGGGCGCTGCGGGCCGATTACGCCCGCGCGTCGGCCGGGCTGCTGTTTGCCGCGGCGATGATCTTCCTGCCGCTGCATTGGGCGCTGGCGGCGAGCTTTGGCACCATCTGCGCCCTGTTGCTGGGCTTCGGCCTGCGCACCGCACTGCGCCAGATGAGCCGAATCGAGCTGTCGCAGACCGCGATCGCCGTCACCGGCCCGCTGCCGCGCCGGATCGCCTGGACCGAGCTGACCTCGTTCCGTCTGCGTTATTTCGCCCTGCGCAAGGATCGAAGGCTCGGCTGGATGGAACTGACGCTCAAAGGCAACGGTGCCAACCTCTCGATCGAAAGCCAGATCGACGGCTTTGCCACAATCGTCGAACGCGCGGCGCAGGCCGCGGGGGAGCTTGACGTGGATGAAGCGACACAGGTCAATCTCGCCGCGTTGGGTCTGGCGATGCCGAAAAAACCCGGCCGCAATCGGCAACAGGGCTGACGGCGCCCAGGTATCAGAACGCCGCAGCCAGCGCGTCGGCCGCACTGCCGGCATAGGTCGCCAAATTGGCCAGCCCCAGATCCCGCCCCGCGGATTCCGCCGGTCCAGCGCCCAGCACCGACAGCAATTGCCCCTGGGCCAGCCGTTCGGCGTCGATTTCGGCTGATTGGACGGCGCTGCGAAAGGCGGCAACCTCGGGATCGGTGGCCCAGGCCTTGGCGTTGCGCCGCAACGCCCGCAGCGGGCGCGTCACCTGATCGCGCCATTCGGCCGAACCCTGTTCCAATCTGTTGAAGTCGGTGCGGTCGAGCCGGCGACCGAGCACGGTTCCGGCATAGAGCGCCAGAAGCAGGATATTGACGTCATGCCCGAAGGCATCCTGAAGCGCGATGCAGGCAGTGGCAACGCCGGGACGCGCATAAGTTTCCAGTGTGAATTGCCAAAACGCTTCGGCCGCAGCCCCGTTCATGATATGTCGCTGCCCTTCCCGTTCCCGCCGGCGGATTTCCCGATCCCGGCCCGCATAAGTAGCCGATCTCTATGGACCTGGACACAGAAGCGATCAAGCAGCGCCTGACGGCGCTTAAAAGCGAGCATCGCGATCTCGACGATGTGATCAGTCAGCTCGCCGCCTCCCTCACCGCCGATCAGCTTCAGATTCAGCGGCTGAAAAAGCGCAAGCTCGCCATCAAAGACATTATGGCCCGGCTCGAAAGCATGCTGCTGCCCAATATCATCGCGTAAGCGACAAGGATCATCGCGTAAGCGACAGGGGCACACCGAGGGCGGCCAGATGGGCATGCACCTCGCGCCACCCGTCGCAGATCATGCTGACCGCGACATAGGTGACGATGCCGAAGCCCAGCCAGACGATCCACGGAAAGCGCTGGACCAGCCGCGCCACGAAGGTCGAGGCAGCCCCCATCAACGCAACCGATAATCCCAGTCCGGCCACCAGAATCCAGATGTGAAACCGCGCAGTGCCGGCGACCGCCAGCACATTGTCGAGCGACATCGAGACATCAGCGACGACGATCTGCACCAGCGCTTGGCCCATGCTCTTGCGATAGGCGTCCGTGGGGCCGGCGGCCTGAGCGGTCCTGCCGGCAAAGGCGGCGGCCGCCTGTCGCGCGCCCAGGATTTCGCTCAACATCTTCCAGGCGACCCACAGCAGCAGCACGCCGCCGGCCAGGGTCAGGCCGATGATAGCGAGAAATTCCGAAGCCATCACGGCGAAGACGATCCGCAGGATGGTGGCGATGACGATGCCGATAATGATCGCCCGGCGCCGGTCGTGCGGCGCCAGCCCGGCCGCCGCCATGCCGACGACGATAGCATTGTCGCCCGCCAGCGTAATATCGATGACGACGACCTGGAGGAACGCGCTGAACTGGGAAAAATCGATCACGGGAACGATCATCTACACGCGCGAAATGGAAATCACCCGCTGCACTATCACAGAGATATGGGCGGTAAAGGCGGTTTCGCCAAGCCCCCATGCACAAGCGATCCCGCGCAGGCCGCCCGGCACCAAACCCCGGCCGCTCAGAGCGCCGATTCGGGTGATGTCACCGCCTGGAACCCGCCATAGCCGCCGTCGAAATACAGCAGCGGTGGCGCCGCCTCGCCATAGCGGGCGGCGATCACCTCGGCGATGAAGATGGTGTGGGACGCGGTGTCGATCATCTGGGTGACTCGGCAATCGAAACTCGCAAGCGCGGTCTCGAGAATCGGCGAACCGGTGGTAAGCTCAGCCCAGCTTCCCGCGACGAAGCGAGATTCCCGCGTTTCCGCACCGCCGAACCGGATTGCCAAATCCC
>JAXDMU010000120.1:0-4761 GCA_034665905.1 Aliidongia sp.
GGACTCCTGAGGTTTCCCCGTTTTGAGATGCACATTTCCGAGGTTGCACCAGCACGACGTCAGATGTGGCGCGAGCCGCAACGCCGCTTTATAGCTTTCGGCGGCAGCCCCGAGATCGCCCCGGACCATGCAGGCATTACCGAGATTTGAATGTAATCCTGAAACCGTCTCGACGGATATGGTGCCGGGGGGCTCACTCTCGACGCTGGCGAGACCGCGTTGATACGCCTCGATGGCTTCCTTGATCCTGCCGGCGGCGTAATGCTTCAGCCCAATCTGCAGTTGTCGCACAGCATCGGGGCCGGCAAATTCGATATCCGGGAGACGGGCTACTGACAAAGGTGCCATCATGGACTTTGCGGTGGAGTGGCGGGGCGTACGATCCGACGATGGATGAGGTCTGTTAAACAAAATCTTGCCGCGGCTGCAATCTCCGAATCGCCAAAGCGAGAAATTTGCTTCTGGATATTTCGATCGCTGGAGCTGGAAACATCCAGCAATGGTCGCTTGCGATTGCACGTCGCGAATCAGCCGATAGTGCCGGGATTGAAAATCAGGCGATGTCGACCGAGCATCTTGACCGAACAAAGACAAAACGCGTCCCTCTCGCGGGGCAATGACGGCAGTGGCTGGGCTCCGCGGCGGGCCCAGGAATCGAGACTGCGACAGCTTGAGAATATGGTGGCGCGTCATCTCCCCGAGGGCGAGTCCGTCGATGCCGAAATCGAGCGTGCGGTTCTCCTGGCCGCTCTCAACAGGACACAGGAGGCCCAGCAGGCCTTCGTCGACATCTTACGGAGAGCACCCGCAAATTTCAGCGCGCTGAACGAATTCGGTACATTGCTGACGAATATGGGCGCCATTGGCGCCGCCTGCCGCGTCTATTCAGAAGCGATTACTTACCATCCGGAAAATCCGATCGGGCGCGTGAACCTGGCCAACCTGCTGCTTCGCGCAGACCGGCACGCGGAAGCGCGCGAGCATTACGAAGCCGTTTTGCGAATCGATCCGGAGCACACGCCGGCTCATCAAGGCCTCGGCGCCGTGCTCTCCGATCTCGGCGACCGCGCCAGCGCCCGGCATCATTTCCAGAAGGGCTTTCGCGGTCATGCCGTTTCACATTTGCCCTATCGTGGGACCGGACCGCCGGTCGCCTTGCTGCAACTGGTCTCGTCGGGCGGTGGAAACATCCCGACCGGTCCGTTTCTGGACGACCGCGTCTTTCTGACCTCCGTCGTTGTCGCCGACTATCTGGATCCATCGACCCCGCTGCCGCCCCATCAACTGATCTTCAACGCGATTGGGGACGCCGACCTTTGCGAGCCCGCTTTGGCGGCCGCCGCCGGTTTGATGGCGCGGACAAGCGCGCCGGCCCGGAAGGCGCGCTTCGCTTGCAAAACAGGGGTTTTCGTTTCCGCTGCTGTTGCGATCACCCGGCTATCATACGGGAAGAAATTTCATCCTGGTGGAACAACCAGAAGGACTATCTGCCGCCGCCGACCTTCCGGGAAAAGATCTCCTGGCGATCGAGCATCTCGATGCCCGCGGCAAGGACGGCAATGCGCGCAAATACCGTGTGATGATGATCGGAGATCGCATCTACCCTTTGCATCTGGCAATATCGCGCAACTGGAAAGTGCACTATTTCACCTCGGATATGGCCGACAAGCCGGACCACCGGCGAGAGGAAGCAAGTTTTCTCAGCGACATGCCGGCCGCTCTTGGGCGCAAGGCGATCGCAGCGCTTGAACGGATTCGGGCCGTGCTCGGCCTTGATTATGCTGGAATCGATTTCGCGCTTAGTCCCGACGGCGATCTATTGCTGTTCGAAGTCAACGCAACAATGGTGGTCAGTCCGCCGGGGCCTGACGAACACTGGGCCTATCGGCGCACTGCCGTCAGCCGAATACTCGACGCGGTTTTAGCCATGATCATGCAAAAATCCACTCAGGCAAGCCGAACTTGCGTCTTCGCCGAACGGTGACGGCGCTCCCGACGCATTTTCTGTTCCGTTCGTGTCGATTGACGTCATCGTGAGCTCAGGCCTACCATCGCGACAGATCCGCTAGAGATCGTTGGGAGGAAAAGATGATACGTTTGCCGAACGTCGTTTCTGCTCGCCGTTTTTTTCCAGATACCAATCTTGAGAATAAATTCGTCTTTCACCGACCCGCGCGGCTCGCGCACGCTGCCATCATGATCGGGGTGAGCCTGGCGATTTCCTGCAGCGGCGCGTTCGCTCAGAGTGCCGGGAAGGCTTCGCCCGACCATATCAAGGCCGTTACCTCGGCGGTCGACGGCGCCTCGATCAAGGCCAATACGGTGACGTCGAAAGACTGGCCGACCATCGGTCTGGATTACGCCGAGACGCGCTTTAGCAAACTCAACCAGCTCAATACCGACAACGTCAAAAATCTCGGCTTGATGTGGAGTTACAATCTGGAATCGGTCCGCGGCGTCGAGGCGACACCGCTGGTGGTGGACGGCATCATGTATGTGACCGCGTCGTGGAGCGTGGTGCATGCCGTCGATGCCCGCACCGGAAAGCGCATCTGGTCCTACGACCCCGGCGTCAACCGCGAGCAGGGCTACAAAGGCTGCTGCGACGTCGTCAACCGCGGCGTCGCGCTTTACAAAGGCAAGGTTTTCGTCGGCGCCTATGATGGGCGTCTGGTCGCGCTCGATGCCGTCACCGGCAAGAAGGTCTGGGAAAAAGACACGCTGATCGACCACGACCATTCCTACACCGTCACCGGAGCGCCGCGCGTGGTCAACGGCAAGGTCCTGATCGGCAATGGCGGCGCGGAATACGGCGCACGCGGTTACATCACCGCCTATGACGCGGAAACCGGCGCCCAGGCATGGCGCTGGTTCGTGGTGCCGGGCGATCCCGGCAAGCCGTTCGAAGACGCCTCGATGGAGGCTGCGGCCAAGACCTGGGATCCGGCCGGCAAATGGTGGATCAATGGCGGCGGCGGCACGCCGTGGGACAGCATCACCTACGATCCTGATTTGAACCTGGTCTATATCGGCACCGGCAACGGCGCGCCGTGGAACCGGAATGTGCGCAGCCCTGCCGGCGGCGACAATCTTTATCTCGCATCGATCGTGGCGCTCAACGCCGACACCGGCAAATATGTCTGGCACTATCAGGAAACCCCCGGCGACAATTGGGATTACACCTCCACCCAGCCGATGATCCTCGCCGACATCAACGTCGAGGGCACCCCACGCAAGGTCATCCTGCACGCGCCGAAGAACGGATTCTTTTTTGTCATCGATCGCACCAACGGAAAATTCATCTCGGCGAAAAATTTCGTCGATGTGAACTGGGCGACCGGCTACGACGCCAATGGGCGGCCGATCGAGATCCCGCAGGCGCGCATGGACAACGCCTATGACGCCATTCCCGGACCGTTCGGCGCCCATAACTGGCATCCGATGTCGTACAATCCGCAGACCGGCCTGGTCTATCTGCCGGCGCAAGGCGTGCCGCTCAACCTCACCGGCGAAAAGACCTTCACGCAGAACGCACCGACGCCGGGGAAATTCGGCGGCGCCACTGGCTGGAACGTCGGCTTCATGCTGAATGCGACGCCGCCGAAAAGCCTGCCGTTCGGACGCCTGATCGCCTGGGATCCGGTGAAGCAAAAGGAAGCCTGGCACGCGGAATATGTCGCGCCGTGGAACGGCGGCACGTTGACCACCGCGGGCAATCTGGTGTTCCAGGGCACCGCCGACGGCCGCTTCATCGCCTACAACGCCACCACAGGCGAGAAGATTTGGGAGACCCCGACCGGCACCGGCGTGGTCGCCGCTCCCGCGACCTACCTCATCGATGGCGTGCAATATGTGTCGGTCGCGGTCGGCTGGGGCGGCGTGTTCGGTATCAGCCAGCGCGTCACCGAGCGCGAAAGCCCGGGCACGGTCTACACCTTCGCGGTCGGCGGCAAGGCGCCGCTGCCGGAGTTCACCAAATATCAGACCTCCGGATTGCTGGAGGGCGTGAAATACGACCCGAAGGACGTCCCCGAAGGCACCGCCCTCTATGTCGCGGCCTGCGCCACCTGCCACGGCGTCCCCGGCGTCGACAAAGGTGGCAACGTCAAGAACCTCGGCTACGTCTCGACTGAAACCATCGCGAACCTGAAGGATTTCGTCTTCAAAGGTCCGTTCAAGGATCAAGGCATGCCGGATTTCACCGGCAAGCTTCGCGATGAGGACGTGGTGAAAATCCAGGCCTTCATCCAGGGCACCGCCGACGCGATCCGGCCGAAGAAATAGCGGTCGTCACTGCAAACCAATGGGTTGGCGCAAAGCGCCGGCCCAGCCACACGCGACATGTTCAAGACGTCATTCCGGGGCGCATCGAAGATGCGAACCCGGAATGACGAAAGCTGTTTAGCTCGACGATATCGGCGAAGCCGCACACTTCATTGAATTTGAAGCCGCCGATTCACCGCGCCGAAATATCTTTCAGTCCATGGTTCGCAAGCAAAGCAACCTGTGGATTGTCCCGACATCATGAATGTTGCCGAGCCCGCGCTGCAATTACGAGGGTTAACAAAGCGTTTTGATCGCCTCGCGGTCGATGCGCTCGATCTCACCATTCTAACAAGTGAATTCTACGCCCTGCTCGGCCCCAACGGCGCCGGCAAGACCACGACGTTGCGGATGGTGGCCGGCCTGCTGCGGCCCGACGCCGGCGCTGTCTCTATATTGGGCATCGATGCGCTCGCCGATCCCGTCGCCGCCAAGCAG
>JAXDMU010000121.1:0-3788 GCA_034665905.1 Aliidongia sp.
GCGAGATCGAGCGGCGAGTTGGCTCGAAGCCGGCGGTTTCGTCGCGCGGGATGTAGCGATGCGCCTCGTCACAGACCAGCATGATCGGGATGGTTTCACCGCGATCGTTCCACACGGCGAAATCGAAGATCAGCCGGCACAGCAGCGAGACCAGCACATTGACGATTTCGGACGGCACGGCCGACAGGCCGATGAGGGTGATCGGCTTGCCGGCGACCGGAATACGCAGAATGCGCGACAGGATCTCCGCCATGTTGTCGCGCACGCTGAGGCCACTGAACATGAAGGCGTAGCGCTTGTCCTGGCGCAAGGTCTCGATCGTCGTCATCAGCCGCAGATAGGGCAGGGTGTTGTCCGGCCGGTCGAGCTTGCCCATGGCCTGGGAGATTTTCTGGACGACGGTGGTCAGCCGGTAGGGCGTCGGCGTATCGACGGTCAGAAACGCGCTGTCGGCCGGCAGACCCGGCGCCGGTGTCGCCAGAAACTCGCGCTTGGCGTCGAGGATGCAGTCCTTGAGGATGCTGGCCTCGCGCGAGCGCGAAATCGGATCGCGGCTGCACAGCACCTCAACGATTTCTTCGTAGCTCAGCAGCCAATAAGGCAGTTGCAGGTTATGCGGTGTAATCACTTCCGCCATGCCCTGAAACGCCTGGGTGTATTCGTCATGCGGATCGAGCAACACGACATGACCGTTCGGATGCGCGCCCAGCAGTTCGCGCAGAATGAGCGTCAGCGCACAGGATTTACCGGACCCGATGGTGCCGACGATGGCCGAATGCTTGCTGAGAAATTCCTGCGAGCGCAGATGGGCGATTTTGTCCGGGTCCTGGTGCAGCACGCCGACCGGCAGGGTCGAAGTGTCCGGTTTGGCATAGATCCGCGCCAGATCCCGCTCGGTTGCGGCATAGGCCGCCGATCCCAGCACCGGATAGGTCGAAACGCCGCGCGAGAAAGCCGGTTCGGCACCGGGAAACGGCACGGCCAACTCGCCCAGCAGCTCGATTTCCGCCGTGGCCGCGCGCTGCATCGCCCCGTCGGTCGCGCGCTGATGCAGGGTCAGGGTCTCGATAAAACCGAACGCCATGGCGTTGGGGGTCGGGACCTTGACCAGCGAACCGATCTGCGCCACGCCATAGGCCGCACTGCCTTGCGACGGGGCAGCCGGTCCCTGCAACAAGCAGGTCAGTTTGAACCCGGTCACGGCAGTCACCACGCCGATCGGCTGCTGCTTCATGCTCAAGGCCGGCTGTTCGATGATTGGCGCATCGCCCATGACAGATCCTTACACTACCCCCCGCACCGTCTTGCCGTTTCCGTACAAAAGGGTTGGAATTTTTTCATCTGGCTTCAACCACCCAGCCGAACCGACAATTTTTCGTATAATTTCATAAAATACCATGCACCGGGTTAACTCTTTGTTACACACGGCGGGCGCTATCCAATCCGGCGGTGCAACGAACCGTCTGGAAACGACACGGCCTCCGCCGGTTTCCCCGCGGAGGCCGCTTCGCATGGAGGACGGCCACCCGGGCAATCCCGTTGCCGGGATCATCGGATGCGTCTCCTCAACCCGAACGACGGGCGTCAGCGCCCGTTCACCCGGAAATTCAGACGTCAGCCGAGGCAACCCTCGCAAACGCCCAAGGACCCGAGTGCGGCCACCGCCGCCGGTAGTTCTTGCGATTTTGACACGAGGTCACCTCCTTTCAATCGTTGACGACAATCGCAGCCTACGCCGCCCCGTGGCATGCTTGCAAGCGGTCCTAGCCCCGGCGGACGAAGAATGACATGCTCCCGAACCGGTCTTGCGATAGCGGCTCGGGAGGGCGACATTTCTCGATGCGATGGATGCGGCATAATCTTGCGCTGTGCTGTCTGGCGGCCGGGCTGAGTATGGTCCCGGCGGGATGGCGCAGTGCTGGCGCGGCCGAGGATCAGACACCGCTCCACATCATCGTTTATCCGCTGGACGGTACCGTGCGCGCCGCCTATCGGCTGGCTCGCCCAGCGACGCATTTCCATTTCGCGCAAGATCTTGATGCGATCCGCAGCCGAAGCTGGATCATGAAGACGCCCGGCCTGACGCTCGATCACGACATCGTCAGTGCCGAAAACGGTTCGGCCTTCCGCGAATTCACCATCGCGATCAAGCCGGACGAGGCGGCGTCCGATCGCGTCTATCCCGCGCTGTTCCGGATCGGGCCGGACGGGTTGGCGCTTTACACGCCCTATCTGGCGGGCGATCCCGCGGCCTATCAAAGCTTCGTCGAGCCGAAATTGCCGGCGACATCGCTCGCCTTTGCCGGCGCCGAACGCGTCATCGGCACCTTCGGCATGCTCGGGGTCGATCGCTATGTCTATCTCGGGCCGGCCGATTACGTCGAGCACCGCGACGCGGCCTTCATCGTCCCGCCCGACCTGCCGCGCTGGATCGGCGAGACGGCCAAGGCCCGGCTGGGCGATATTCTCACATTGTACGAGGCAAGGCTTGGTGCCGCGCTGCCGGTGATGCCGACCGTGCTCATGGCCTATGCCGATACGGCCGAGCCCAGCCGCTATCGCGGCGATGTTTCATCGGGCTGGATCATGGCGCTGCGGTTTCGCGGCACCGGCTGGCACGAGCGCAGTGACGGCGACAGCTACGACATCGTCCATCTGATCGCGCATGAGAGTTTCCATTTGTGGAACGGCATGCTGTTCCGGTCGCGTGAGATGGGCGATCAGCCCTGGCTGCACGAAGGCGCCGCCGAATATGCCGCTTTGCTGGCGCTGCGGACGCTGGGCGAGATGTCCGACGCCGAGTTGCGCGACGATCTGGAAAACCGGATCAACCGTTGCCACGCCGATCTCGGGGCCGAGCCGTTGACCGCGGCAGCCGGGCGGCGCACCAGCGCCGCCTATGATTGCGGCGTCGTCGTGCAATGGATCGCCGATGTCGCGGGCCGGCACAGCGTCGATCATCCGCAGGATTTCTTCACCCTGTGGCGTGACATATTCCAGAATGCGGCCCCCCACCACAATCTCTACGATGGCGCGGATTTCACCGAGATTTTGCCGCCCGACGCCCGGCCGGCGATCATTTCGATTCTGTCCGAACCCGGCACCGCGCGCTGGGCGGTATTGCCGGCGCGGCTGAATGCGCTTGGCATCGACCTGACCCCGCCCGGCGACCTCGCGACCGACGATGCGCTGCGCCGCCGGGCCGTGCAGCATCTGCTGACCCAGGCCTGCGGCACCGACCGGCATGGTTTCGCGACCGAGCCGGGCTTCCTCCAACTCGACACCGGTCCGGGCTGCGGCAGTCTGGCCGATGACCCCGCCATCGCGTCGGTCGAAGGCCACGATCTGTTTCGCGACATGCCCGGCGCCTTTGCCGCCATGGTCAAGAAATGCGGCTCGGCCCAACCGGTCATTCTGGGCGGCGAATCGACCGATCGGAAATTCCTGGTTGCCTGCCCCAAGCCGCTGTCGGCCGAGCCCCGCTATATCTTGGGCAATAGCGGGGTGCCGTGATCCGTCGCAACATAACGACAATCCTCGAACAGTCGTTGAGTTGACCTTCGGAACGATGGGATCGAACGCCCCGTGTCGGATCATCGGGTCGAAATCATGGAGATCAAACAGGCCGCCGAACAGTTGGCGGCCCTCGCGCATGAGCATCGGCTGGCGGTTTATCGCCTGCTGGTCGCGGCCGGGGCGCCGGGGCTTTGTGCTGGCGCCATCGCGGATCGGCTGGGCTTGCCGTCTTCGTCGCTGACGTTTCACACCCAAGCGTTGGTGCGCGCCGG
>JAXDMU010000122.1:0-5496 GCA_034665905.1 Aliidongia sp.
ACCGGTTTCGCCAATGTCCTGGCGGAGGCGGTCGATACCTCGAAGCGCAACAACATCGTCGCCGCCGCACTCGACCGGATGAAGGACATGGTGGCCGAACGGGATCGGTTGCTGGCGGCGCAAGCGCGCCTCCTGTCCGAACAGAGAATTCTGGCGGAAGAGATGCATCATCGCGTGCGCAACAATCTTCAGATCGTCTATGGCATGCTGAACAAGCAGATCCAGTCCGGCGACGCGACAAATGGACCGGCGGCGATCGCCGCCATCGCGCGCCGCGTCATGACGCTCGCCACGGTTTACGACCATTTGCTCGGCACCGGGCTGACCCGGACGGTCAATTTCGGCGGTTATCTGTCGTCGCTCTGTGACAGCTTCCGGGATATGGAGGAATCGGCCAATCGCGATATCACGCTGACCGCTCATTGGCGCCCGCTCATGCTCGATCTGGACACGGCGACGGCACTTGGCCTTGTCCTTGCGGAGTTGATCGCCAACAGCTACCTCCATGCCTTTCCGGGGGGCTCTGGCGCAATGCACGTGTCGCTCGAGGTCAATGGGCCGGGCGACGAGGCCATGATTCGCTTCACCGATGACGGCACAGGTTTTACTGCCCCCAAGGACAGCAAGCGGCGCGGCCTGGGTTTGGTAAGGCGGCTGTTGGAACAGATCGACGGCACGGCGACACTTCAGTCGGACGACGGCACGGCCTGGACGCTGACCTTTCCCGTGCCGACGCAACCGACGGTGTTGACCGCTTGCAATTGATCGTTCGCACCGCGTTCTCAGAACAAGGTCGGCTGGCGCTGCGGTGCCTCGGGCTTGGGTTTCTTCTCCGGTTTTGGCCGGGTTTCGCCTTGTCCCGTTGCGGCGCGGGCGGCGACGATGCCGTCATGGAAGCGCAGGGTCAGCGCCATGCCCGGCGCAATCCCAGCGGCCGTGACCGGGTGGCCCGGATCGCCTTCGACCACCGCATAGCCGCGCTCCAGCACCTTGAAGGGCGACAGGCTGTCGAGCAGTTGGGCCAGGCGATGCAGGGTTTGCGACGGCCCGTCGGACAGACGGTTCGCCGCCAGATCGAGCCGCCGGCCGCGTTCCACCAGATCGAGCCGCCGACGCTCCAGCGCGTCGGGCAGCGGCACCGAGCGCAGTCTTTCCCCGGTCGTCCGCAGCCGCTCCGCACCGCGCTCCAGTGCGCGGTCGAGCGCCGGGCCAAGCCGGGCGGCCGTGCCGTCAAAATGACGCCGGGCATCGGCCAGCCGTTCGCGTGGATGCTTCAGCCGCGCCGCCACCTGAACCATCCGCGCTTGCTGGTCACGCAGCCAGCCGGCGATGGCGAGGTCAAGCCGCTCGGCGCGGTCGTCGAGGCGCTGGGCCGCGGTGTCGATCAGCCCGACCGGATCGGGCAGACCGCGCGCCTGGCCTTCCAGACGCAGGCGGCGTTCGGCCAAAAGCCGGGTGGCGCCGCCATCGAGCCTGGTGCCGATGCCGCGCACCGCCGCCAGCAGATCGAGCCGAACCGGCACCGCAATCTCGGCCGCGGCACTGGGCGTGGGCGCCCTTCGGTCGGCGGCGAAATCGATCAGTGTCGTGTCGGTCTCGTGGCCCACGGCCGAGATCAGCGGTATGGCGCTGGCCGCGGCGGCCCGCACGACGATCTCCTCGTTGAAGGCCATCAGATCTTCCAGGCTGCCGCCGCCGCGCGCCACGATCAGCAGATCCGGGCGCGGTATTGCACCGCCGGGCTCGATCCGGTTGAAGCCGGCGATCGCCGCCGCGATCTGTGCCGCGGCCCCGTCGCCCTGCACCGCGACCGGCCACAGCAGGACATGGCGCGGAAAACGGTCGTTCAGCCGATGCAATATGTCGCGGATCACCGCACCGGTCGGCGAGGTGACGATGCCGATGACGCGCGGCAGATAGGGCAGCTTGCGCTTGCGCGCCTCGTCGAAAAGCCCTTCGGCGGCGAGCCTGCGCTTGCGCTCCTCCAGCAGCTTCAGGAGCGCACCTTCGCCAGCCAGCTCCATCTGTTCGATCACCAGCTGATATTTTGACCGGCCGGGAAAGGTGGTCAGGCGCCCGGTGGCGATCACCTCCATGCCGTCCTGCGGCGCGATGGCGAGTTTTCCCGCTGTGCCGCGCCAGCATACGGCGTCGATCACCGAATCCATGTCCTTGAGTGCCAGATAGACATGGCCGGACCCGTGGCGCTTGCAGCCGGAGATTTCGCCGCGCACCCGGACATGGCCATAGGCCAGTTCGATGGTACGCTTGAGGGCACCGGAAATCTCGCTGACCGAGTAGACCGGAACATTGCTGGCGGCACCGGCCGCTTGGGAGCTTTCTGAGGGCATCGCCTATGATACAAGCGGAACCCGGTGTCCCGGCAAGTGCCGGATGGCGGAGTTTCGGGGAGAAGGGTCGCATGCGGGTTCTGGTCGTTGGTTCGGGAGGGCGCGAGCATGCGCTGTGCTGGGCGATTGCCGCCTCGCCGCTGTGCGACAAGCTGTTTTGCGCGCCGGGCAATGCCGGCATCGCGGCGGTCGCCGAATGCCGCGCGGTCGCGGCCCTGGATTTCGCTGGGCTGCTGGACCTGACTCAAACCGAGCGAATCGATTTCGTCGTGGTCGGACCGGAAGCGCCGCTCGTCGCCGGGCTGGTCGATCATCTCGAAGCGCACGGCATCCGCTGCTTTGGCCCGAACGCGGCCGCGGCCGTGCTCGAAGGATCGAAGGGCTTCACCAAGGATCTCTGCACCAAATACGGCGTCCCGACCGCGGCCTATCTGCGTACCGCCGATGCCGAGGCGGCCAAGGCCGAGATCCGGCGGCGCGGCGCCCCGATCGTCGTCAAGGCCGATGGCTTGGCCGCCGGCAAGGGCGTGGTCGTCGCGCAGAGCGTGGACGAGGCGCTGGCCGCGGTCGATGCCCTGATGCTCGACCGGAAATTCGGTGCAGCCGGGGCGGAGCTGGTGATCGAAGAGGCGCTCATCGGCGAGGAGGTCAGCTTTTTCGCCCTGGTCGATGGCGCTCATGCCGTGGCGCTCGCCTCGGCCCAGGATCACAAGACGGTCGGTGACGGCGATACTGGTGCCAATACCGGCGGCATGGGCGCCTATTCGCCGGCACCGGCGCTCACGGCGGCGCTGGAACGAGAGGTGATGGACCGCATCATCCGCCCGACGCTCGACGGCATGGCGCGCGAGGGCCGTCCCTTCAAGGGGGTGCTGTTCGCCGGGCTGATGCTGACGGCGACAGGGCCGCAATTGATCGAATACAATACCCGTTTCGGCGATCCGGAATGCGAGGTGCTGCTGCGCCGGCTCAAATCCGACCTGCTGCCGGCGCTGGTCGCGGTGCGCGACGGGGCGCTCGACACGATCTCGCTGCGCTGGGATCCGCGCGCCGCGCTGGGCGTGGTGCTGGCCGCCGAAGGCTATCCCGAGGCGCCGCGCACCGGCACGGCGATCGGCGGTCTCGATGCGGCGAGGGATGCTGCACCGGAAGTTGAAATGTTTCATGCCGGCACCAAGCGGGCGGACGGTGCGCTGCTGGCCGATGGTGGTCGGGTACTGGTGGTGACCGCGCTGGGCGAAACCGTGGCCGCAGCACAGGATCGGGCCTATCGAGCGGTCGATGCGATTGAATGGCCCGGCGGCTTCTGCCGTCGCGATATCGGCTGGCGCGCCGTCGCGCGCGAGCGGGCAGGAAGTTGACACTATGAAATCCCTAATTCTGGCCTTGGCCGTGATCCTGATCGCGGCGCCGGCCGCGGCCCAGACGATCGTTACGCGCGGCAGCGGGTTGCTTGCACCGGCCGCCGTCGCGATCGATGGACAGGGCAATGCCTTCGTTGCCGATACCGGCAACAGTGCGATCAAGGAAATTCTGGCGGCCGGTGGCTATTTGACGGTCGAGACTCTCGCCAGCGGCTTCAGCCCGCCGCCCTGCGTCGCGGTCGATGCGCAGGGCGACATCTTCGCCGTCGATCAGGTCAATAGCCGCGTCTACCAGATCCCGGCGGCCGGCGGCCCGGTTCGGATTCTCGGTGGTGGTTTCAATGCGCCGGCCGGCATCGCGGTCGATGGCGCTGGCAATGTCTTCGTCGCCGACACTGGCAACAATGCGGTCAAGGAGATCCTGGCGGCCGGCGGCTACACCACGACCCTGGTCCTCGGCAGCGGATTCAGCAGCCCAGGCGGTGTTGCGGTCGATGGTGCCGGCGATGTCTTCGTCGCCGATACCGGCAACAGCGCGGTTAAGGAGATCCTGGCGGCGGGCGGCTTCACGAACATCAAAACGCTGGGCCAGGGCTTCAGTTTTCCCGGCGGCGTCGCGGTCGATCGCTTCGCCAACGTCTTCGTCGCCGATACCGGCAATGCTGCGGTCAAGGAGATCCTGGCGGCGGGCGGCTATGTCACGGTCAATACGCTGGGCGGCGCCTTCGTCTTCGGCATTCCCGAGGGCATCGCCACGGATGCGACCGGTAATCTCTATGTCGCCGATGCCGGCAATGCCCAGGTCGAACAGATCCTCGCGGCCGGTGGCTATGCCAATCCCACGGTGATCGGCAGCGGGTTCGTCGTGCCCTCGGGGGTGGCGCTCGACCTGGCCGGCGATGTCTTCGTCGCCGATACGGCGCTGGGCGGGGTCCAGGAGATCCTGGCGGCGGGCGGCCTGGTCACCGTCAAGACGATCGGCAGCGTCCTCAGCGGTCCCGGCGGCATCGCGATCGATGCGCAGGGCGATGTCTTCGTCGCCGATAGCTTCAACAGTGCGATCAAGCTGTTTCCGGCCGGCGGCGGCGCGGTCCGGACGCTCGGCAGCGGTTTCAATCATCCGGGCGGCGTCGCGGTCGATGGCGGCGGCAACGTCTTTGTCGCCGATACTTTGAACAATCGGGTTGAAGAAATCCTGGCGGCCGGCGGCTATGTCACGGTCAACAATCTGGGCAACGGCTTTGCCTTCAGCTTTCCGCAGTCGGTTGCGATCGACGCGAACGGCAACCTGTTCGTCGCCGATGCCGGCAACAACGCCGTCGAAGAAATCCTGGCGGCCGGCGGCTACGTTACGGTCAACCCGCTGGGCAGCGGCTTCAATAATCCGGAAGGCATCGCCGTGGACGGCGCTGGCAATGTCTTCGTCGCCGATAGCGTCAACAATGCGGTAAAGGAGATTCTGGCGGCCGGCGGGTACACGATCGTCAACACGCTGGCCGCTACCTTCAATTTCCCCGAAGGCGTCGCGGTCGATGCTGCGGGCGACGTCTTCGTCGCCGATACCGGCAACAATGCGATCAAGGAGATTCTGGTGGCACCGCCGGTCATCGTCGCTGCGGTGCTGCCAGGTTCGCGCTCGGTGCAGGTCGGCAACCCGGCGACCTTGTTCGCCACTATGATCAACACCGGTTCCGTGGCACTCGACAATTGCCGGATCGCCCTCCAGCCCTCGGCGCCTGCGGGCCTGGTGCTGGATTACCAGACGACCGATCCGGCCACCA
>JAXDMU010000123.1:0-2722 GCA_034665905.1 Aliidongia sp.
ACGGATGCGGTCGCATGGCGTAGATCAGCCCGGCCATCAATTCGCGATCATCACCCAGCAGCGGCAGGTCGGGATATTGGCTACGGATGTCACCGAGGCTGCGGCCGAGCGTCGTCCAGCCCCGCACCCGGTGCAACGGATCATATTCGCCGGGCAGGCGATATCCAGCGGCATGCGTGAGATCGCGCGCACCCAAAGCCAGAATCGCGATGACGACATGCAGCACGACCGACCATTGCACCCAGGCCTCTCGCTTTCGCTCGTAGAGCCAGCCGACCACCAGCACCGTCGCCGTAACATAGGCCGGCGCCACCCAGTTCGGCTGGGCCCGCGACAGCAGCGCCAGCCCGCCGAACCCTGCGACGAACGGGACCGACAGCACCAGCAGCAAGCCGCTGCGCCGATCGACCCGCCCACGCAGCACCTGTACCGCGTTCCAGATCAGGGCCGTAAAGAAAACCGGCCCGAACACGCCGAACTGCGAGCCCAGGAATTCGAGCATCGACAGCGGATGCACCGCGAGCCCATGGACATTCGCACCGTCGCCGGTATGACGGTAGCTGGCGAAATCATGCGCCCAGTTCCACAGGATGTTCGGCAGATAAACGACGATGGCGGCGATCACGGCGAGGCCGAAGCGCCGCAGATGAACCCGCTCCTCGCGCCAGAGCAGCAGGTGCAGCAAGGCGGCGGCGAGCCAGAACGCCATGAAATATTTTGACAGCGTGCCAAGGCCGCAGGCGACGCCGATCAGCAACCACCAGCCGGCGCTGGCACCGGCCTCACGCGCCCGAATGAAGCTATAGGTCGCGACCGCCCAGAAGAACAGCAGCGGCACGTCGGTCGAGATGATCACCGCCGAAAGCGACACCGCCGGCAATGTGACGAACGCAATCGCCGCCCACGCCGCGACCCGTCGGTCGTACAGCCGCGCGGCAATCGCAAACACCATCAGGCTCGTGCCGATATAGGTCAGCGGCGCGCCGATCTTGATCGCCAGTTCGGTTTCGCCGAACAACGTCGTGGTTGCCGCGATCATCCAGGCCACGACCGGCGGCTTGGAGTAATAGCCCCAATCGAGATGCTGCGCCCAGATCCAGTACTGCGCCTCGTCCGGATAGAGGTCGATCGGCCGCCCGGCCAACCAGAGCAGGCGGAACAGAGTCACGCCGGCCGCGGCGATGAGTGCGATGCGGAAATACGGATCGGTCGCCGCTGGGACCCGGCGGGCGACACGGCTTGATGCGGGGTTCGTCATGGCGGCCGACCCTAGCCGAGAGCCGCTGGTCGGGCCAAGCGGTTTTCGCCGCGGCGGATGGGTCGCCTCGTCCGCGGCGGCGTGCTATAAGCCGCCACCCACCCCACCGGAATTCGCGAAATCCATGGCGCTCAAGATCGAAACCTTTTCGTCGCTCAAGGGCGGCAACAGCTTCTTCAAGGCGATTACCCATCCGGCGGTGGCTGATCGGGCGGCAAGTCTGGTGGCGCGCCTCTCGGCCGCACGGCGCGTCGCGCTCTACGATCCACTGGGATTTCTTGACGGCTTCGCCGCCTGCCATGATCTCGGCGGCGTCACAATCGCCGGAATCTATGTGCAGGCCGTGACCGAAATCGGCAAGCCGCATCTGGGCCGAGCGGCCTTGCCGGTGACCGCGCTCGCCGACAGCGGTGCCGACATGGTTTTCGTCGTGGGCTTCGACGCCGACAAGCTGGTCCAGCACATCGCACATCTCGTGCCGCCCGGCACCGAAATCGTGACGCTCGATGCGATGCGGCTCGATCCGACCATGCTGACCAATCCGCGCACCTATCTCGACCCGCTCAATTTCGCGACCAATTTCGCCTTCTTTCGCGACGCCGACGGGCATCATACCCGGTTGGTAACGGCCAATTACTGGCGCGGTTACGGCGCGAAAGAGACCAGTCTGACGCTCACCTTATTCGGCGCTGACGGCGCGGTCCTCGCACGCTGGCGCGAGGTGCTGGGGGAAGACGGCTCGGTCATCGCCCTCGACAGCCGCGAGATCCGCGCGCGTTTCGCCCTCGGCCCGTTTACCGGGCAGTTGTTCATCCATGTCGTCGGCGCCGCCGGGCATGATGTCGTGAAATACGCGCTCGATACATTCGAAGACTCCGGCCCGAGCCTGAGTTGCACGCACGACGCCAACGCGTGGCCGGCCGATTTCTATGCCGGACTGCCGGCGCCGCGCGATGACGAGCGCGTCGTGCTCTGGGTGCAGAACAGCCTGCCCGTGCCGATCCCGGCCGGCGGTATCGCCCTCAATCTGATGGGTAACGACCACATCGTACCGTTCGCGCAGGGGATTCCGGCCTTTGCCACGGTGGCGCTCGATGTCGCAACATTGCTGCCGGCCGCGCGCTGGCCACAGCAGATCGAAATCACCGCCGGGCGCCATCTGGTGCGGCCGCGCTACGAGGTGATTCGCGGTGCGCGGTGCCGGATCGCCCATCCGAACGTCGAGCGAATCGACCTCAAACCCAATCCCGATTTGTCCGGCCTCACGCTCATGGGCAAGGGCTACATCCTGCCGGCGCCGATTCTGCCTGTGGCGGAATGGCGCAGCATCGTGCTGCCGACGCCGATGGCGACGACCCAACAGGTGCTGCCGATCGCCGCCACTGCCTACGACGAACAAGGCCGTGAAATCGGGCGGACGAGTTTCGGCCGGCTGGCTCGACGCGATTCGGTGGCACTCGACCT
>JAXDMU010000124.1:0-6912 GCA_034665905.1 Aliidongia sp.
GACGTCGGTGTACATGGCGAGCGCAGCCTAGCGCGGAACGGTGGGCGAGGCACGCGCGGCGTTAGGGTGATGCGGTTACGCGATTTTCTGATATCGGGCGGAGGCGATCGGACTAAACTCCCGCGCCAGCCCAATTTATGAGTCCGCCGCCATGCCCGAACTTCCCGAGGTCGAGACCGTCTGCCGCGGCCTTGCCGCCGTGCTGGAGAATCGCACGCTCCAGCGTCTCGATCTGCGCCGTTCGGGTCTGCGCTTTCCCTTTCCGCCCGGCCTTGCCGGGAACGTCGAAGGCCGGCGCATCGTGGCCGTGCGGCGGCGGGCGAAATATATTCTGATCCATCTGGAGGATGGCGGCGTGCTGATCGGCCATCTCGGCATGTCGGGCCGCATGGTGATCGGGCCGGTCGAGGGGATGGTGCTGGAGACGCACGACCATGTCGTGTTCCATACCGATCACGGCATGGCGGTGCGCTTCAACGATGCGCGCCGCTTCGGCTTTCTCGATTACGCCCGCGAGACGGAGCTGCATCGCCACAAGCTCCTGGAGTCGATCGGACCCGAACCGCTCGGCAATGAATTCAGCGGGCCGGTGCTGGCGGACAAGCTTGCGGGCAAGCTGACGCCGATCAAGGCCGCCTTGCTCGATCAGAAGATCGTGGCCGGGCTTGGCAATATCTATGTGTCCGAGGCGCTCTATTTCGCAGGATTGTCGCCGCTGCGGCTGGCCGCGACGGTGACCGGGGCGCAGGCCGAGAAGCTGGTCGCCGCGATCAAGGAGGTGCTGACCCGCGCCATCGCGGCCGGCGGGTCGAGCCTGCGCGATTATGTCCAGACCAGCGGCGAGTTGGGCTATTTCCAGCATCAATGGGCGGTCTATGGCAAGGAAGGCGAACCTTGCCCCGGCTGCACCTGTGCGGGCGGCATCGAGCGCATCGTGCAATCCAACCGCTCGACATTCTATTGTGCCAAACGGCAGCGATAATGGTGTATCCTCGGTGCCCATGAGCCGCTTCTCGATCCTCGCTCTCTTTTTCCTCGCTTTGTCGGCAGCACCACTGTCCGGGCGTGCGGAGGTTTTCGGCCCGGGCTATGTGCCGGGGACCGAGGATGTGCCATTGATGCCCGGCCTCGCCGCCGATGCCGGAACCGCGCTGATCTTCGACAAGCCGCAGGGCCGCATCGTCGAGGCGGCGGCGCGTGGGCCGGTCAGCCGGCGTGCGGTGCTCGCCTTTTATCAGCAGAGCCTGCCGCAACTGGGCTGGCTGCCGGCGGGCGATCGCCGGTTTCAGCGCGACGGCGAAAGGCTGAGCCTGGATTTCGACGGCAGCGACGGCAATCTGCTGGTGGGCTTCACGCTCTCCCCGCATTGAGGCCGTCTCCAACCAACTCTTCGAGGCAATCATGACTTACGAAAACATCACCGTGGAAAAGCGCGGGCCGGTCGGGCTGATCGCGCTCAACCGTCCCAAGGCGCTGAATGCGCTGTGCAAGGCGCTGATCGTCGATCTCGGTGCAGCCCTCGACGATATGGAAGCGGATGACGCGATCGGCTGCGTGGTGCTGACCGGCAGCGACAAGGCGTTCGCCGCCGGGGCCGACATCAAGGAGATGGCCTCACGCACCTATATGGATGTCTATCTGAACGATTTCATCACGATCGGCTGGGAACGCGTCACGACCTGCCGCAAGCCGATCATCGCGGCGGTCGCGGGCTATGCGCTGGGCGGCGGCTGCGAGATGGCGATGATGTGCGATTTCATCCTGGCCGCCGACAACGCCAAATTCGGACAGCCCGAGATTCTGCTGGGCACGATTCCGGGGGCGGGCGGCACACAGCGCCTGACCCGCTTCGTCGGCAAATCCAAGGCGATGGAAATGGTGCTGACCGGCCGCCAGATCGACGCCGCCGAGGCCGAGCGCTGCGGTCTGGTGAGCCGAATCGTGCCGCTGGCGGAGTTGGTGCCCGAGGCGATCAAGACCGCCGAAAAGATCGCCTCCCTGTCGCGGCCGATGGTGATGATAGCCAAGGAATGCGTCAATCGCAGCTATGAAACCACGCTGGCCGAAGGCGTGCGCTTCGAGCGCCGGGTGTTCCATTCGACCTTCGCGACCGACGATCAGAAGGAAGGCATGGCGGCCTTCATCGACAAACGCAAAGCCGCATTCAAGCACCGATGACGCTCTTATCGCCCGGCCGCCCCGTGCTGATCGACGGGATCGCGGCGATCGCCCAGCGCTATGACGGTTTCGTCCTGGATGTCTGGGGCGTGCTGCATAATGGCGTCGAGCCCTATCTCGGCGTGGTCGAGGCGTTACGCCAACTCCAGGCGCTGGACAAGCGCGTGGCGCTGCTGTCGAACGCGCCGATGCGGGCGGACAAGGTTGCGGCGCGGGTCAACCGGATCGGCATCCCGCGCGACCTGTTTCAGGCCGTGGTGACGTCGGGTGAAGAGGTCTGGCAGAATCTGGCGAGCCGCACCGATCCGTTCTATGCCGCCCTCGGTCGTCATTGCCTGTTTCTCGGGCCGCCGCGGCATGACGGAATGCTGGACGGGCTTGATCTTGTCCCGGTGCCGAGCGCCGAGGCGGCCGATTTCATCCTCAATACCGGGCCGGACGATCTCGACGACGCGGCAACGCTCTATCGTTGCGCTCTCGAAACGGCGGCGGCACGCGGGCTTCCGATGGTCTGCGCCAATGCCGATCTGCACGTCATGGTCGGCGGAGACCGCTTGGCCTGCGCCGGCATGATGGCGACGGTCTATGAGGCGATGGGCGGCACCGTGCGCTGGCACGGCAAGCCGCACGGCTCGGTCTATGCCGCCTGTCTCGATCAGCTTGGCATCGCCGAGCGGTCGCGCATCCTGTGTGTCGGCGATTCACTGCGCACGGATATTGCCGGCGCCCAGGCAGCCGGCCTCGATGCGATGCTGGTCGGCGGCGGCATTCATGCCGACGAACTCGGCCTCGCGGCAGGGGCTGCGCTCGATCCCGCACGCGTCGTCGATCTGCTGCGCGGCCGGCCGCAGCCGCGCTATGTGATCGGGCATCTTGGCTGGTAGGCGCCGGCCTCAGTGATTGGACTGATGCAGGATTTGGTCGCGCAGTCCGGTGTCGTAGGCCAAGCCGTCGGGGGTGATGATCGCACTGACGGGGAAGGTCGATTTGATCAACCCCTTGCGCTCCAGCGCCGCCCAAACCGCTTGATTGCCAAGCCCGGTGGCGTCGCGCGTCTCGACGACGGCATGGCCCAGATGGAAATGATTGCCGTGCGGTTGGGGAAAGTGGCCGATTTGGATGCCGTCGTCGGTCTCTGTCCGATGTCCGGGCAGCGTCGCCAAATATTGCATGAGCGTCAGCGTCTTCAGCTGTAGCGGGTTGAGGTTGAGAGGATTTTTCTTGGGCGGCATGAAATTCGGTCCCTGCGGGTGTATTTGATCGGAATTCGAGGCGTAACCGCTTCGGCCCGGTATCGCAAGCCCCTTCGATTTGATAGTCCGATTTACGTTTTCGGCTCGCCTTGAATTCGCTTTAGCTATACTATTTCCGTCAACATTGCCGATTAACGCTATGATACATCAGGGGAGAGCGGCGCGGATCATGGCGATCAACGAGCGGCTGGACGAGCTGGGCGACAATCCGTTCACGCGGCTGAATGCCTTGCTGAAGGATGTCGTGCCGCGCGGCAACGAGCGCCCGTTGATTCTCAGCGTCGGGGAGCCCCAGCACGCCCCGCCCGGATGGGTGGCCGAGATCGTCGCGGCCCGTGCGGGCGACTGGAATCGCTATCCGCCGATCCAGGGCAGCGAGGAATTTCGCGGTGCGGCGTGCAATTGGCTGGCCCGCCGCTATGGCCTGGCGCCGGGCTTCGTCGATCCGGATCGGCATCTGCTGGCGCTGTGCGGCACCAAGGAAGGCCTCTATCTTGCGGCCGAACTGGCGGTCCCGGCCGTGAAATCCGGCCGGCGCCCGGCCGTTTTGCTGCCCAATCCGCTGTATCTGACCTATCGGGGGGCCGGTGTCATGGCCGGGGCAGAAATCGTGCCGTTGCCAGCCGGCCGGGCCACCGGCTTCCTGCCCGATCTCGGCGCGGTCGATGGTGATCTGCTCGACCGCACGGCACTGGTCTTTCTGTGCAGTCCGGCCAATCCGCAAGGTGCGATCGCCGGGCTCGATTATCTGAAACACGCGATCCGCCTCGCGCGGCGGCATGATTTCGTGCTGATCGTCGACGAATGCTATTCCGAGATTTACGACCGAGACCCGCCGCCGGGCGCACTCGAAGCGGCCCAGGCGCTGGGCGGGGGGCTCGACAATCTGCTAGTGTTCCACAGCCTGTCGAAACGTTCCAACGGCGCCGGCCTGCGCGCCGGCTTCGTGGCGGGCGACGAGCGGCTGATCCGCCGGTTCTTCACGCTGCGCAGCTATGGCGGCAGCCAGATGCCGCTGCCGATTCAGGCCGCCGCCGCCGCCCTCTGGCGCGACGAGGGCCATGTGGTCGAGAACCGCGCGCTCTATCGGGCCAAGATCGATATTGCCGAGCGCGTGCTCGGCACCCGTTTCGGCTTCTACCGCCCGGCCGGCGGCTTTTTTTTGTGGCTTGATGTCGGTGCGGATGACGAAGCGGCGGCGTTGGCGCTGTGGCGCGAGTGCGGGGTCAAGGCCGTGCCCGGAAGCTATCTCGGCACGGCGGATGCCGAGGGTCAAAATCCCGGCGCCGGCTATCTGCGTCTCGCGCTGGTGCATGACGATGAGACGGTGGCGGACGCGCTTGAGCGCGTGGTCCGCATCCTTTGACTGGGAGTGAGCCTGGGGTGAAAACGAGTTTGGCAAACTTTTCGGCGGGGTTCGACCGGACGCGCGCGAATTTCAGCGCTCGTGACTTCCTGCTCCGGCGACTGAACGAGCTGATCGGCACGCTGCTATTCATCGCCGGCCTGGTGTTCTATCTCGTTCTGGCAACCTACGACCGCACCGACCCATCCTGGAACATGGCGATCGACAAGGTGCCGGCCAATTTCGGCGGCCCGGTCGGCGCCGTCCTGGCCGACGCACTGATCCAATCGGTCGGGGCGGCCAGCGTCGTGGCGCCGACTGTGATGTCGGTATGGGCGCTGCGGCTGCTGCTCAATCTGCCGATCGGTGCGCTCTGGCTGCGGCTGCTGATGCTGCCGGTGCTGATGCTGGCGGTGTCGCTGAGCCTCGGGATATTGCCCGGTACGGCCGGGGGCGTGTTCGGCCACATGTTCTGGCAGCGCGTGGGCGCGGGCGATATGGCGCCGTTTCTCGCGATGGGCTTGGCCGCTTTGTCCGGGCTCATGCTGGTTTTTGTCCTGGGTCTGTCGCAATTGGAATGGCGCGAGGTCGGGCGCGGCGTGGGCAAGGTGGTCTGGGTCGGCGGCCGGGCCGGCTCGTTCACCTGGAAATGGGGCCGCCGCGCGGCACCGTTGCTGCGCCGGACGCCGGGCTTCGGTTGGCCGCGCGGCGGCGAGGCGCCGTCGCAACCCCGGCCGCGTACCGAACCGCAGATGGCCTCGTCGGCAGCGCCCGAGATGCGGGAAGAAACGGCCTTGCCGCGCTTTTTGACCGCCGGGGCGCCGATCCGGCGCGAGCTGCCGCGCGATGTCGTCGCCCCCAAACCGGCTGATCCGGCGCCGGCGCGGCGCGCCGAGCTGCCGCGTCAAGCGAGCCTCGATCTGGAGCCACACAGCAATTACGAGCTGCCGCCGCTCGGGCTGTTGTCCGAACCGCCGCGCGATCGGGCGCGCGGTGGGCCGAGCGAGGAGGCGCTGCAACAGAACGCGCTGCTGCTCCTGGGCGTACTCGACGATTTCGGCGTCAAGGGCGAGATCGTCAAGGTCCGTCCCGGCCCGGTCGTGACGCTTTACGAGCTGGAGCCGGCGCCGGGCACCAAATCGTCACGAGTCATCGGACTGGCCGACGATATCGCGCGCTCGATGAGCGCCGTCTCGGTGCGCGTTGCCGTGGTGCCGGGCCGCAATGTCATTGGCATCGAGCTGCCCAACGCCAAATCGGAGACGGTCTATCTGCGCGAGCTGCTGGCGTCGGACGCCTATGCGCGCAGCACGGCCAAGCTGTCACTCGTGCTGGGCAAGGATATCGGCGGCAGTCCGATCATCGCCGATCTGGCCAAGATGCCGCATCTGCTGATTGCCGGCACGACCGGCTCGGGAAAATCGGTCGGCATCAACACGATGATCCTATCGGTGCTCTATCGAATGACGCCGGATCAGTGCAAATTCATCATGATCGATCCCAAGATGCTGGAATTGTCGATCTATGACGGCATTCCGCATCTGCTGGCGCCGGTCGTCACCGACCCGAAAAAGGCGGTGGTGGCGCTGAAATGGACCGTGCGCGAGATGGAAAACCGCTACCGGGCGATGTCCAAGCTCGGTGTGCGCAACATCGAGGGCTATAATCAACGTCTCGCCGAGGCGCGCGGGCGCGGCGAAGAGTTGTCGAGGCGCGTGCAGACCGGCTTCGATCCGGAATCGGGCGAGCCTTTGTTCGAGGAACAGCCGCTCGATTCGACGCCGCTGCCCTTCATCGTCGTGGTCGTCGATGAAATGGCCGATCTGATGCTGGTTGCCGGCAAGGATATCGAGGCGGCGATCCAGCGTCTGGCCCAGATGGCGCGCGCGGCCGGCATCCATATCATCATGGCGACCCAACGTCCCTCGGTCGATGTCATCACCGGCACGATCAAGGCGAATTTCCCGACCCGGATCAGCTTTCAGGTCACCTCCAAGATCGACAGCCGAACCATTCTGGGCGAGTCGGGCGCTGAGCAATTGCTCGGTCGCGGCGACATGCTCTACATGGCCGGCGGTGGGCGCATCACCCGTGTCCACGGCCCGTTCGTGGCGGATACCGAAGTCGAGAGTGCGG